>NZ_DDDQ01000081.1:0-14251 GCF_002336325.1 Roseivirga sp. UBA1976
AGAATTGTAGAATTGGCTTTTTTAAAGGTAATGCCCAACGGAGAAACCGAACGCAAAGTGCAGTTGGTTAATCCTACCATTCCCATTCCGGAAGAGGCTTCTATGATTCATGGCATTCGCAATGAAGACGTAGCCGACAAACCCACCTTTAAGGAAATAGCAAAAAGCCTGGCCAAATTTCTGGAAGGGTGCGATCTGGGTGGTTTCAACATTGTTCGTTTTGATGTGCCATTGCTGGTAGAGGAGTTTTTGAGAGCGGGAGTAGATTTTGAGGTGAGCCAGAAAAAGCTAATTGATGCTCAGAAGATTTTCTTTTTGATGGAGCAACGCACTCTGTCGGCAGCTTACAAATTTTACTGCGGTAAGGAATTGGAAGGGGCCCACAGTGCTGAAGCCGATAACGAGGCCACTTTTGAAGTGTTTAAAGCACAAATTGAAAAGTATTTGGGGCAACCGGTTACTGATGCTTCCGGAAGAGATTTAGGCACTATTGAAAACGATATGGCCTCCATTCACAACCTGGTAGCCAGCCATATGGTAGACCTGGCCGGACGCATGGTGTATAACGACAAGAATGAAGAGGTCTTCAACTTTGGCAAACACAAAGGACGCCCGGTAGCCGATGTTCTTAAAAGAGAACCGGGCTATTACGACTGGATGATGCAAGGAGATTTCCCTCTGGACACCAAACGCAAGCTAACTCAGATAAAGCTGAGAAGCTTTCAAATGGGCTAGTGTTTTATGTTCATAGACATTCATTGTTCATAAAGCATGAAATCATGAACTATGAACAATGAACCATAAACTTTCCCCCTCCATTTCGGTGACCTCTTAAAAGCACTTCGTCTAAAGGCCATATGCTTTCTCAAATATTGCTGATCCTGTTGGGCTTTGTTCTGCTGATCAAAGGAGCCGACTGGCTGGTTTCGGGCTCTACCCAATTGGCTAAAAAATATGGTGTCTCCGACCTGATTATTGGCCTCACCATAGTGGCTTTTGGCACATCGGCCCCTGAACTGATTGTCAACACGCTGGCTTCTTACCAAGACCATCCTCAAATCGTGTTTGGCAATGTAATTGGCAGCAACAACTTCAATCTGTTCATTATACTTGGTCTTGTAGGGGTAATACTCCCTGTGTCGGTACAGTCGGGCATGGTTTGGAAAGAAATCCCCCTCTCCTTTTTAGCCACCGCTCTATTGCTTTTTTTGGCCAACGACTGGTTGTTGGGTGGCAAACCAACTCTTTCAAATACCGATGCGTTCTTGTTATTGCTTGTTTTTGGTGCCTTTCTTTTCTACATGTTTCGGCAAATGAAATCCGAATCGGCTCAACCGGAAACTTATAGCTCTGGTTCTTCAGCCAAAATTTGGCTATTGATTGGAGCCGGCTTAACCGGTCTTATTGCCGGTGGTAAACTGGTAGTAGACCACTCAGTACTGTTAGCGGAAAGCCTGGGCATGAGCGAAAGAGTAATTGGCCTAACCATAGTAGCAGCCGGAACTTCTTTACCCGAACTCGTTACCTCAGTGGTGGCTGCCCTTAAAAAGAACAGCGACATTGCCATTGGTAATATAATAGGCTCCAACATCTTCAATCTTTTGCTTATCCTGTCGGTGAGCGGTCTTATTAGTCCCATTCCATTTCAGCCAGACTTCAACAGGGAAATCTACTTACTTTTGGGAGGCACGTTATTCCTTTTTCTGGCCATGTTTATGGGAAAACGTAAAAAACTAGACCGTTGGGAGGCTGCTGTTCTACTGCTCGTGTATCTGGTTTATACCTGGTGGTTGGTGGTAGAACATTAGGAAGCCGGGAATTAGCCATCGGATGGACCAATCAACAGCCCTTCTTTTTATGTTCTGAGCACAGTCCAAGAATCTGCCCTAGTGGTTTGATAAGAAGAGCGCATAGCATAGGTTATAAATGGTTGAACGAAAAATGTCAAAAAACACCTAATAAATCCCTGATTGTAAACCCATTAAGCCACGATCAGGCATAAACTTTAAAATACCTTAATCGTGAAGCGACCTGCTATATCAAACTCTGCCTTCTGGCCTTTTGAACGGCTTCCAGCTTATTATGCACTTGCAGCTTTTTGTAGATGTTTTCGATGTGCTTCCGCACCGTGCTTGGCGATAGAAACAGGTTGTTGGCAATAACGGTGTAACTCAATCCTTCCGCCAACTGCTCCAACACTTCCTGCTCACGGGTACTTAGTTCGGTAATGTCTTCCTCAACTTTGAATGACTCTTGTTTCTCAGGAAAACGAAGCAATTTGAGGGTTTTTACTGCAATTGAAGGACTCATGGCAGCACCTCCTTCTATCGTTTCCATGATAGCTTTGTAGAGTTTTTCACCTTCTATTTCCTTCAGCAAATAACCATCTGCTCCGGCACGAATAGCATTGAATATATTCTCATCATTATCGAAAACGGTAAGCATCAGCACCTTGATGTGGGGGTATTTTTGCTTAACGATATTGACCGTTTCGATACCATCGAGCACTGGCATTTCAATGTCCATCAGTACGATATCGAGGTTATGGTTCTTCTCCAGTTTGGCCAGAAACTCACTGCCATTGTGGACAGTGTATTTAATGTCCAAATCCTCATAACCAGACAATTTCTCATTGATAGCCCTCGCTAAGAATGTATTGTCATCTACTATCGCCAACCTTGTTTTCATTTTCTTACTCTTTAAAATACTGAGTATCCGTTTTTACCTACCGCCTACTATTGTGTTCTCATCATGACTTTTACCAACCAATCGGTGAGGACACCGATTGTGGCAATCTCTCTTCGTTACCTTGTCCCGACTTTTCGGGATGGGGTCTTTAGATTCTTGGTCTTGATATAATTGATCTTGAAACACGTTCAGGATGACGGTGCCGATTGTGACAACAAAGGCTGCCCGTTCTCCTCAACCCTACATTGACCTTTAAACTTCAAACTAACCTACCCTCAACTCTACCTTTGTGCCTTCACCTACTACACTAATCAGACTAAAGTCTATTCCGGCCTTTTCAGCCCTATTCTTCATAATATAAAGTCCGTTTCCGGAACCTTGAACTTCGGTATCGAAGCCCTTTCCGAAGTCTTGAACTACAATTTCTATCTTATTATCGATGTCTTTGAAGGACACCAGCACTTCTTTCGTTTCTGAATGCTTCACCGCATTATTGATACACTCCTGAATGATTCTGAAGAGATTCATTCCCACAAAAGCATTCAGTACTTTGTCGCTTGGCTCCCTTTCGGAGCGAACCCTGATGCTGTCATCTGTGGCATCGTGAATGGTGGCTGCGAGCTGCTGCGTTCTCTCCTGAATATCTTCCAGGCTTATTTCATCCTTGTTCATGGCCCAGATGGTATCGCGCAATTCTGAGATGGTCACCAAAGTGAACTGTTTCATCTGCATGAGCTTTTCAGCCAGGAAAGCTTCTCCTTTGTTAATTCCTTTTCTGGTCGTGTCGGTTATCGAAGTGATGTATGTCAGTTGCGAACCGATATTGTCGTGCAGGTCTCTGGCAATTCTGATGCGTTGTTCCTTCAGGTTTTCCTGTGCTTTGGCCTCAGCCAGTGCCCTTTCCAGAGCAGCTTCATTCTTGATTCTTTCTGCCTTCAATCGCTGAACTCTAATCAGGGATACACCCACAACCAACAGTACGACCACTAAACCACCCCCGGCTATGAGAAGGTTGTTTCGTCTTTTCAGGGTCAACTCACTCTCAATTAGCTCATTTCGTTGGCGCAGAATTTCATTCTCCTTTTGCTCGGTTTCGTATTGCTCCTTCAGCTTCAAAACCTCTTTGGCCTTTTCCGTCAGAAACAGGCTATCCTGAGCAGCAGTGCTCTTTTGCAAATAAGTTAGGGCATCCTTATAGTTGCGTTGATTTTCATAAATCTTAGAAAGTGTCAGAGCCGTCTTTTGTTGGAAAGTAAGCAGATCGTCATCTACAGCACCTTGGTAAGCTTCTAGACCCAAACTTGCCGCTTCAGAATAGTTTCCTCTTCTATTCAGCACATCGGCCAAATGCATTCTCAGGAAAATCACCTCGTACTTATCGCCTCTTTCCTGTTGAAGTGCCAGCGCATTTTTCAAAGATTCTTCCGCCTCATCCAACTGACCCAATCCCTTCTGGGCAATTCCTAAATTGGTATAGCTATAGGCTACCACCAACCTTTGATTAATAGACTGCCAAAGCCTTAATGACTCTTGTGCATGCGAAAGCGCCTTCTCGTATCGCTCCTGATCATTGTTCAGCAAGGCCAGATTATTCTCAATGGCCGCCTGAAAAAACACATTGCCAAGTGCCCTGTACATTTCCAGCGATTCCATATTCACCTTTTCCGAGAGCTCATACTCCTTAATGGTTCGGTACTGACTGGCAATATTTAGCTTCACAGAGGCAATTCGCTGCGAATCATTAGCTATTTCATAGCGCCTCAATGCCTTGAGTGAGTAGTAAATAGCCGTATCGATCACCCCAGTTCGCTCATAGGCATTGGCCATGTTGTGATATACAAAGCTCAGTGTTTGCGAACCATTGGTTGAGTCTACTAGATTCATGGCGAGCTTATAGGATTTGATAGCATCTTCGTAATCTCCAGCTTCGGTTTTCAGAATGGCCAGATTCATGGAAATTCTGCCCTGAAGATCATCATCTCCAAAAGCCTCTGCTTCCTTATATGCTTGGCGAGCATAATGCCAGGCACTATCTGTGTTAATGGTTCGGTATTTAAAACCTAAATCGCCCAAAAACTCGATACGCTCTTTCCCACTTTTTAAAGCGAGAGAATCTTTGAGCGCATCAATATCGGCTTGGGTAATATTCTGGGCATAGGAACAAAGCCCAGAGAGCATCAAGAATGAAGCGATTATTAAGAAGCGCAAGTGTTTAGCTAAAGGCATCACTAAAAATAGACAACAAATTGAATTGGACTACTCTTTGAATTTTAAACTGTTCCAGATAATGGAAGAACATCCCTTTTTTCCGAAATCTTCAATCGAAGATATCCCAGAGTTCTGATTGGCTTGAAAAATGAAAATCACTCCCGTATCAGCTAAAGGTGTTGGCCTGATCAGCATGGCCTGTACATTATAAGTTCCGGCAAAATTTGCCTCAGGCCTGTCGATTGAGCCAGTAGCCTGGAACATGTGAAATTCCTTGCCATCGAACTCCTTTTTACCTGAAAACTCAAAACTCAGATCGAAATTATTGACATAAAGACTTCTGATCTGGCTGATCAGACTTTCATTCAATGCATCGATGGTTCTGCCTAAGTCACCCTCCAAGGTATAATAGCCGATAGAAACCATATCGCTGCGGTTGCCGGCTTCATCATTGGTGTAGAAGGCTGCGTAGTTCAGATTACGTTTACCTTCGGCAGCGAAATCCACAGTCATATTTGAAGGGTATTCTAATTCGAATTCAAGTTCCGGCAAACTATAAGCTTTGGCATAATCGGCATCGAAAACCAGTTTCTTAATCTCGCCACAGGAATTCAAAGCCTGCTGCCCCTTACTTTCACAAGACAGAGACAGCAGTACCATGAACATTGCTAAATATTTTGGTTGAAGGGTCATCAGCAATTAATTCGCTTTGTCGGCCATAGCTTGAACAGTGCCTTTTAAGAAAGCACCTACTCCCAATTCCGCACCTTTGAGGTATAATGCCGGATCACATTTTACGGTAGCAAAGTTGGCTTTCTCTCTGTCTTCAACTCGCCATACCCTAAGCACACCCATATCTGTTCCAAGCCTGTCAGTGTCGGCATTCTGACCCGCTTCAAATTTCTGCCTTTCCATCACATCAGCAACCTCTACTCCACCTTTGGAGAAGAATGTACCCATACCGAATCGGTTAGTGCTACTCTCGCTAATCTTAAAAGTAGTTTCAGCCTTAACTTGTGCCGAACCTGCATGACGGTTCAGGGTTCTCGATAATTCGCTCTGGCTATTTTCGAACACAATTACATCCAAGACCACCTTATTGAAGATATAGCCTGTCTTCTGGTTGATTACTTTATTCTCTGTGCCTTGCTCATAATCCGCCAACCCAGAAAGTGGGCCACCATTTTCCTTATCTACTGTTCTCCGAGCCACCACAAACTTTTGGGTGGAAGGACGGGTAAGAATAACACCGAACTCCTTACCTTGCTCAGGTCCATTACCGGCTTTCAACTCCCATCTTTCTTCACGGTTCTTCTCGTAAGCCTTGTTGTTCCATAGTTCCTCGATCGGAGCAATTTCAAAACCCTGGGATTTTAAATCGGCCACATATTCAGCATACAGTTGATCTGTCAGAGTCTGAAGATTATCTGGATTCAAACCATCCAGTACAACTGTAATGGATGCTTTTGCATCGCCTTTAATACCTCCACGCCACATTTTGCCGCCCTTCTTTTCATCTTCTAAGGTGAGTGCCGTTTGATAGTTTACCTGAAAATCGGCAATCATTATCCTCTTGGCTTCTTTGCGATAATTCAAATTGGCAGGACCGAGTTTTTTGATATTCACATCCTCTACTGTTTGAGAGAATAGGCTAAGGCTAGTAAATACCGAAACTAGCAACGCCAAACATATTTTCTTTTTCATAGTCATTTCAGTTTACACAACCACTTCAGGTTGAAGTACCAAAACTAGACTACTGCCCTACGGCATTCAATACGGCAATTGACGTAATTACTTGGTTGATTTGTCATTGGACTTAAGGGAAATGGGTGATTAGTTATCAGTATATCGGTTAATCGGAAAACAGAAAACAGGTCCTAGTATATTTTTCATAGCAACGACTACCACAAAAGCCAACTATACCGCGTCATGCTGAACCTGTTTCAGCATCTCCCACGGCCTTGCACCTGACTCAGTGAAAAGAAAACTTCATCTTTTTCGTTTACACTTTGGTATGTTTAGGCATACCTGACTAAATTGTATAATATGAATACCAAGGAAAGAATTAAGGAACGTGTTAATGACATCAATGATCCGCGACTTCTAAATGAACTTTTGAAAGTTGTGGAACTGGAACATGACATTGAGCATACTCCTGAGCTTTCCGATATTGAGAAAAAAGCTATTGATGAAGGTATTACAGACGCTGATGCAGGGAATTTACATTCGAACGCAGAAGCGAGCCAATTAGTTAAGCAATGGCTAAAACAATAAAGTGGACTACCCGCTCCATTTTAGACCGAACCGATATTTATAAGTATTGGTTAAATCGAAACAAGTCGGACGCTTACTCCGAAAAATTAGAAGAACTGTTCGAAAAATCTGCTGAACTGATTTCCAATTATCCTCATATCGGCCTGCAAACCAACTATAAAAATGTGTTTTCAAAAGTGGTCAAAGACTACAAAATATTTTACCGTGTATCTTCCAATGATATCCAAGTTTTGAGAGTTTGGGACACTAGACAAAGACCAGAATCAATGAAGCTGTCTCGGTGATTCGGGAACTAGTTGATTAGGGAAATGGGGAATTGGGGCTTAATCGTCATTGCGAGATGCAAAATGAACGAAGTGGAATTTTGTAACACGGCAACTTGCCTGCGGCAGGCAGGTCTGTCAGTTCTGAGCAGTAGACCTCCAAACAGAGAGATTGCTTCGTCATAAAACCTTGTTGCACAGGTTTTACTTCTCACAATGACGGATACCGCAAGCTCCCACCATAGCACGTCATGCTGAACTTGTTTCAGCATCTCCCACGACCTTGCACCTACTCTCTCATCCCAAAACAACCTGTACACCCAAGTCGTCAGACCAATGACTGGTAAGAGCAACTGAGACCGAAACGTTTGGCTGTGTTGGGGACAATTGGTCGGACGACTAATACTACCTCTCAACCCTACACCTCTTGTAATTATTCGTTTAAATTCTTTTCTTCCAGCAAGAAAAACACACACGTACTTTTTAAACTCCTGTGCTTTTCTGGAAACTCAAATAGTACGCGTTATACAGCATCCATTGGTTGGCTATCGTACACTCTTTGTAAATTATTAGAAATATATCGTGCATAAAAATGCACGATGTTTAACACTGGAGCAAATTAATGTAACTAATTAGCACTTCAGAATTTGGGTGCGTAACTTTACTCCATGAACTTAGACACATCAAATCAAACATATAGACAGTTGGTCGGAAACGGCATTATTTACTCCGTTCCGAGATTTCAAAGAGACTATAGCTGGACGGCAATTGAATGGGATGATCTGTGGCAAGATATTGAGGGCCTATTCGAAGAAGGTGGAGAAGAGGAACATTATATGGGATACCTGGTTCTGCAATCGAAGGACAGCAAGAATTATGATGTAATTGATGGTCAACAAAGACTTACCACCTTAAGTATTCTTGTATTGGCATTTTTAGGTAATCTAAAAAAACTCATTGAGGATGACATAGAACCAGAAAAGAATCAACAGCGACTTGATCAACTTCGTAGCACTTTTATAGGTTATTTGGATCCTGTAACTCTAATCCCCAAAAGTAAGCTCAACCTCAACAGGAATAACAATAATCTTTATCAAACATACCTAGTGCCTTTGGAGACTGCTCCAAAAAGAAATCTCAAAGCAACAGAACATTTGATGAGAAAAGCCTATGATTGGTTTTTCAATGCCGTAAAACAAAAATTTTCCAGCAACAGAAGAGGGGATATACTCGCCCAATACATTGACTCACTTTCTGATAAGTTATTCTTCACAGTAATTAAAGTCAATGATGAGCTGAATGCATATAAGGTATTTGAAACTCTGAATGCTAGAGGGGTTAAGCTGTCTTCAACAGATTTATTGAAAAATTACCTATTCGCGGTTGTCCATAATCATGGTTCTGACGAACGTGAAATGACTGAACTTGATAACCGTTGGGAGAGACTTGTTGGCCTAATTGGTAGTGATAGCCTACCAGACTTTCTGAGAACTTACTGGAATAGTCAAAACAGGTTTGTTAGACATTCAGAATTATTTAAACGGATAAGAGAAAGTATTTCATCTAAAGGTGAGGTGTTTAGTTTGATGCGTGATCTTGAAAGTAGTGCTCACATTTTTGCTGCACTACCGAGTGGTGAGGATGCACTGTGGACTAATGAACAAAAAAAATATGTAAAAATACTTCGGATGTTTAATGTTCGCCAACTTTATCCACTTCTTCTATCTGGATATAAGAAATTTTCCGAGGCAGATTTCACGTCCCTATTGAGATCCTGTTGTGTCATTTCATTTAGATATAATATCATTGGTAATCTTGCTACAAATGAACAAGAAAGAGTTTATAACAGATTGGCTGTTGAACTTTCAACTAATTCAATTAGTACTTTACAAGATTTGATAAACGCTCTAGGAACATTGTATGTTTCTGATGATAAATTCAGGGCTGATTTTTCAGAAAAAGAACTTCGAACTACTCAAGCAAGAAATAAAAGGGTTGTTAGATACATTTTATTTGAAATTGAAAAACATGTTTCTAACAATGCTTATGATTTTGAAAGTGATTCATATAATCTCGAACATATTATGCCAGAATCTATCCAAGAAGGTTGGGATAACATTGAAGACAGAGATCATGATCAATTTGTATATAGACTTGGAAATATGACAATCTTAAATAAAAGTGTTAACCGTGATCTTGGGAATACTGACTTCTTGACTAAGAAAGCTAAATATCTAGAAAGTGAATTTGCTCTCACGCAGAGAGTAGCAAACGAGAATAGTGAGTGGAATCCAGAAAGAATTGCCGAACATCAAAAATGGATGGCTAGACAAGCAACTTCCATCTGGAGAATCTCCCAACTCAATTAAAGCTATCTTGCTCCGCTCCAGCAAACACTAAAATGAATATGCGAACTGAGTCCTTTGATAGAACATTGCGAAACAGGCACTCCGGTGCTTCTAGTAACTGGAGCGCATACTCATTTTAGTTGGACGTTAACAAAAAAAGCAGCACCGTATGTGCTGCTTTCTCAATTAAACAGGTGTAACCCTGCGACTCAACTAAAGACTACTATTTATCTTTATCTAGTATTCAAACTTAGCCGCTTGTCCTACGGCATTCAATACGGCAAATGACTTAGATACTTCCAGGAAGCAGAGAACTAGTTGATTAGGGAATTGGTCAAGAGTCTTTAGGTTCAATGTTTAAAGTTCAAGCCGAACGAGCCAACCACACCGCGTCACCCTAAACATCAAAATACACAAAGCTTAAAGCACCAAGCACGAAGGCGGATAGAATAAGGATTGAATTGATTCGAACGAGTTTGGGGTTCAGGCCTTTACAAGTTGAAAAGGCATTGAGAGCGATGGCTAAGACCAAAGCAGGCAAACTCAGATACAGATTGAAAAGGTAAAACCATAACCAACTAGTGCAGAGTCCCCAAATGGCTAGGATGGTGGTGAGTGCCGGAATAACTTTTAGCATTTTCATTCGGCCTTTCTCAGAAAACTGAACATATGAAAAGAGTAAAAGCAGGGTAAGGAACCCTGCAATTACAATCAACCTAGAGACTAATCCAGACATCAACTAAAACCTTTTAAGACTGATTTAACTTCAATGAGATTCCGGATATTTCCCTTTGAGCTGATGAAATTTTCAAAGGAAAACTCCGGAATGACGTTCTAATTGGAATTCGTTTTAATACCCCGTATAAATAAATGGTGCCCAGAAATAGGGGTGCGTATGACCTTCAAACTCACCTTTAATGAAGCTTCTTTTCACATCGGTAATGGCGGCTGAAGTGCTCATACCTCCATTGAAAACTCGGTTGTAAAGGTGAACAGTCAGGAACATCGTACCTGTGTCACTCACACTCCATAAAGAAGTTAGTGTACTGTTAGCTCCGGCATTCAAAAGTGCCTGATTCAAGCCTTTGATACCATCGCCCGGAGATTCTACACCCAAAGCCGTTTGACAAGCACTCAGCATTACAAAGTCTACCGGCAGATTCAGCTTTTCTAACTCTCCTACCACCAGCATGCCGTCTTCTCCGTTTACCGGAGTTGACTTCACGGTCATGGCTATGCTACTCAGATCGAAGACATAAGGATGCACACTGGCATGGCTGGAAAGGTGTACCGCACGATACTTGCCTAGTTCACCTGCAGCACTCATTCGCTTCAGCTCATTTTCTGTCATCATAGCATCCATACGTGTATCGGTTTTCGGAACAATTTCCTGAATCACAGCAACTTCTTTGCGTCCACCTTCCAAATAAGACATGGGTTCCTCAGTTTGGAATGTGGCGAAAGCGTAGTCCAATGGTTTACCCTTTTTCAAATCTTCACGCACACGGTAACGGAGTTTTTCAAGATCACCCAGGGAGGCCAAAGGTGCTTTTTGTGCCGAATGCAAATCATAAGTAGCACCACCAAAACCCAGCACATTCATTTCATAAGTCTTTTTAGGTTGCATTCTGAGTGTATAAAGCATGGCGGCATTCGGAATGTAGCCAATCTCGAAACGTTCAGCCAAATACTGGCCATTGTCATCTATCAGGGCATCGAATGGAATAGTGCCCAACAGTCCTTCTGGGCTGATAGTCAGCTTTTCCACCGTGAATAGCTCTACATCCAAACCACTGATAAAGGTGTGATAGAAGCGGTTAAGCAAGTCGGGCAGGTTCTCCTTCTGGTAGAAAACATATTTACCTTCAACTACCTTGGCTTCCATATGCTTCCGCAAATATTGAGTCAGTAGTTTGAATTCTCCCTTGGCAAAAGTGTTGGTTACGCGTGCTTTCGCTCCGTTCAGATAATCCAGGTTCTCCTTCCTGAATTCCATTTGAGCCTGTTCTTTTTCCAACTCAATCAACTGGGCTTTTTGGTTGGTGAGCAAATCTATAAAGGCACCTGCTGAACGATTATACTTCACCACCACATTATTTTTGGTGACCAGGCACATGAGGTAGGTTCCTTCGTAAGTTGTGCCCTTAGAAACATCGATGAAAGACAAATAGGCTTCCTTTTCGCCCAAAATGGACTGCAATTCTTTCAGTGATAGCTGCTTCTTCTCGCTTCGTTTGTCATTCAACAAGGCATATGCTCGGTTCGACTCGATGACCTCATAAATCTTGTCGAACTGCTTGGTTTCGTAGTAAGCTCCGGCCAGAAATCCGTTGATGCGTTGGAATTTATCCAAGTAGCCACGCTGCTCCAGCGGATCCATTTTCTCCAATAACTCAACCTCTTCCGCCCTAGCCTTTTCAAACTCAACAGCTGATTCAGCATACTTCTTTTGCTCCATCAATCGGACACCATCGTTATAGGCATTTCCGGTTGAAGCTACCATTTCATTATCCAGTAAATTGGCAATGCTGGAAAGTCCATTCTTCACATAAGAGACATAGCTCATTTGTTCAATTCCCTGAGTTTTAAGGAAGTTTTTAGCTCTTTGCGCAATGGCCTGAGCTTTGTCTATTTCCTTGTTGAAAGCATAGGCGCGCAAGATCACATAATAGGCTTCGGCAATGTATTCAGGAGATTTCAACTTAGGTAATTGAGCCGCATATGAATCGGCTAAAGCAGCTGCATCTTTGTAATTTCTGCTTTCAGTCTTGGCCATCACCAGGTAGAAATAAGCTTTGGCCAATGTGGCAATCGATGGCATTTGACCGCTGAGATCGGATATAATGAGGTTCGAAGAAGCTTCCACCTTATCCCATCGTTTTAAGGCCGATTGTACCCTGGCCAAACGTTCATAAGCGCGATATCTTGAGGCTAAGGCATAGTTCGACTGATCGAAAACGATCTTTTCCAAATGCGGCTCCAACTTCTGACCGAACTCAAAATTTACTTTTTCGGCCATGCTGGCAATGCTCACTAGGGCATCGACATGCAAGTACCTTGAAATCAGACCTTGTTTTACTGCCTCTTCTGCTTTCACCCAATCGGCTAAAATCTGAGCAGCTTTTTCGTTGTTGGCTATATCATCATAAGTGGCGCCAAGACTTGAAGCCAAATTCTCAAAAGTGGCCTTGGCTCTCTTAATACTTTCCTCATTATAATTAGCCAGATAGCCCCTCGCCTTTTGAACAGTGGCCGAAAGCTGGCTGTAATTGGCCAAGGAGTTGAGGTAACCGTTCAGGCTCTGATAG
The DNA here is from genome assembly GCF_002336325.1 of Roseivirga sp. UBA1976. NCBI lineage: Bacteria > Pseudomonadati > Bacteroidota > Cytophagia > Cytophagales > Roseivirgaceae > Roseivirga > Roseivirga sp. UBA1976. The sequence goes on from NZ_DDDQ01000081.1 coordinate 13,090, forward strand.
TCGCGCTGCATCCCGGCAGCATCCTGACCAAGCGCCTGCATATTCCTCACAAATTTCTCAGCTTCCAGCGGCTGATTGGCAAAGACGGAATGGATAAACCCATAGAAGCTTCCGGCTCCATCATAAGCATTGTAGGCTACAGCCCACTTCGAAAAATCGACTGCATCCTGAGGTTTATTCATATTGTAAAAGGCACTCGCAACCAGGTCAAAAGCCAGCGAATTGCCGGGATAGGTTTCTATCAGGTTGGCTCCGGCACGAATTGCGGCATTGAAGTCTTTGGCTTGCTTGGCACGCTGATAGGCGGCATAATCAGGGTGAGCTTCCATTTTTGTAGGTGGAATGCTGACCTGAGAAAAGGCCAAATTTCCACTGAAAAAGAGAATTATAAAAGATAGTGAGCACATTATTGGATTCAGCCCAAAAGGATTAAACAGAAGCTTTCTCATGATTTGATTTTTCTCTAGTTGTTAATACAAACCTAGCTTCTGGCATAGTGCAGCTCAATACGGCAATTGACGTAATTGCTTCGGAGAAGCAGTTCAAGGGTTCAAGGTTTAATGTTTAAAGTTGAGGCTACCGCAAAAGCAACCATATCCACGTCATGCTGAACCTGTTTACCAACAGGCAGGCTTGTTTCAGCATCTCACAAGACTTCGCACCTTAGTAGGTTATTCGTTGATTGGTTATCGGTTATCGGTTAATCGGAAATCAGAAAACGGGCTCCCAGTTCATTATTCATAGTTACGTGTACCACAAAAGCCAACCATACCCACGTCATGCTGAACCTGTTTCAGCATCTCCCATGGCCTTGCACCTGAGTAGGTTATTCGTTGATCAGTTATCGGTTAATCGGAAAACCGTGTGTTAATCTTAGCCATCCTACTTTCCTCCTCGACCGTAGTGGAGAGGCCTAAGAGGTGAATTGGTTGATTCGCCTATGGGTATTAGTTGATCTGTTAATCAGGAAAAACAGGAAACAGGTTCCTAGTATATTTTTCATAGCAACGGCTACCTCAAAAGCCAACCATACCACGTCATGCTGAACCTGTTTCAGCATCTCCCACAGCCTTGCACCTGAGTAAGTTGATCGGTTATCGGTTAATCGGAAAACCGTGGGCTAATCTTAGCCATCCTTCTTTCCTCCTCGACCGTAGTGGAG
>NZ_DDDQ01000012.1:0-36315 GCF_002336325.1 Roseivirga sp. UBA1976
TAGAAATTAAAGCCTATGGCAATGGATTTGTAAAACTACCCTTGCTAGACCTAAACGATCGTATATGAAGGTATTTATCATCGAAGACGAAATTCCTGCTGCCGAAAAAGTAGAGCGACTACTAAAGCGCTATGACGAAAGCATTGAAGTGGTAGGGCGAGCCATGAGTGTAAAACAAGCCGTTGATTGGGTGAAGAATGGCGGAGAAGCCGATTTACTTTTTATGGACATTCAACTCACCGATGGACTTAGCTTCGATATTTTTAAAGAAGTGAATCTGGACATTCCGGTGGTTTTTACCACAGCCTACAACGAATACGCCATAGATGCTTTTAAAGCCAATGGTATAGACTACCTTCTCAAGCCCCTTTCGTTTGAAGCCATCAGCAAAAGTCTGGAGAAGTTTAAGGCTCTCAAAAACAGGCTTCAGGAACAGGGACAGGCTGAAGCCAAATCGGTTATTGACCTGCAAAGTGCGCTTCAGATGCTAAGCAAACGCGACTATAAAACCCGTTTCATGGTCAAGATTGGCGAGCATATAAAGTCTATTACTACTGACTCTATTGACCTCTTTTATGCTGAAGGCCGAAACGCCTACATTGTGACCCACGAAGGCCGTAGGCTGATTATTGACTACAAACTGGAGACCCTGGAAGAAATGCTGGACCCCAAGAAGTTCTTTCGAGTAAACCGAACCTTTATTGTGGAGATAGATGCCATAAAAGATGTATTGGTGTACTCCAATAGCCGACTTAAGATTATCCTTAAGCTCGACTTTGACCGGGAGATTATTGTGAGCCGGGAGAAAGTAAACGCGTTTAAAGTGTGGTTTGATGGAGAGTGATTAATTCAATGGGCTGGCACAGGCTTGGGGAAATTTGGCGAAAGTTGCGAAAAGACAAACAACCTTTATATGTGAGCCAGAAGTAGTATACTTGCTACAAATTTTTCAAGGTTGAAACTCAGGTACTATTTAACACCAATGCTCTGTCTGGTGCTAGCTTTTTCTTATGCCCAGAGCCCCATACTATCTACTCTTGCCGAAATACCTCCAACCATCGATGGAGTACTCGATGACGATATCTGGCAAAAAAGTCCCCAGCTAACGGGTTATAAAACCTTTGTGCCAGACTTTGGCAAAGACATGCCCTATAAGACCATTGCTTATATGGCTCACGATGAAGACAACCTCTATTTTGCCTTTAAATGTTTTGACGACCCCAAAGAGATAAAAACATCTATTGCCGCCCGCGATAAAATTGCAGCCGATGATTGGGTGTGCATCAATCTCGACTCCTTCAACAGTGGACAATCGCTTTATGCCATTTATGTAAACCCAAGCGGTATTCAGATGGACACGCGCTTTGCGGCCGGCCGAGAAGATATTGGCCTGGACATAATCTTTTACAGCGCAGCCAAGATTGTGGAAGATGGTTATGTAGTGGAGGCTAAAATTCCGTTTAAGAGCATTCGCTATAAGTCGGTTGACGGCAAAGTAGACATGGGTGTTATTTTTGAAAGAAGGATTAGCCGTTTTTCAACCCAGGGCACCTACCCGGCTCTCGATCCGGCCAAAGGCTTTGCATTTCTTACTCAAATGCTTCCTATTCAATACAACGGTGTGAGAAAAGCCAAGCTTGTGGAGCTATTGCCTGCCGTAACCTATGGAGTAAATCGAAATCATGAGGATGGCGAATACCACCGGGAAGATAATTTTGAGCCCAGCCTTACGGCTAAAATCGGTATCACCTCAGAATTGGTGCTAGATGCCACCATTAACCCCGACTTTAGCCAGGTAGAATCAGACGCTCAACAGGTTGAAGTGAACCAGCGTTTTCCGGTGAACTACCCCGAAAGGAGACCCTTCTTCTTGGAAGGAAATGAAAACTTCAACTTTGCAGGAACTGGCGGCTTTCAACCTATACAAATGGCGGTTAACTCCAGGTCTATCGTAACCCCTAAGTTTGCCACTAAGCTCACCGGAAAAATTGGTGATAAGAACATTATCTCCACCATTTATGCCGTTGATCGGGACGATAGGGTGAACCCTGACATACCCGGGACTGGTGACAATACGGCTGATGTAGCCGTTATGCGCTATATGCGATCACTCACCCAAGATAGCTACATTGGCTTGCTGGGAACCACCAGAATGCAGAATGGCGGAAGCAACAATGTCTATGGTCTCGATGGTCAGTATCGGTTCAAAGAGGCTTACCTGGTTTCAGGACACTACCTGTATTCGGAGACGAATGCTGTTCTGGATGGCGGACACTTACGCAATGCCGGCTCGGTGTACATAGGCATCAATAAAAACACACGTAGTTTCAATGGCTCTTTGAGCTTGCTAGACATTGGACAGGACTTTGAGTCCGGTGTGGGATATGTGACAAGAACAGGGATCAGCCGAATTACGGCCAGTGCATCGCCCAAAATCTTTCCCAAAGGCGAGGGGCTTATTCAGCGGATAGACCCCGTAGTGTATGCCTCGCTTACTAAAGATAAACCCAGTGGTCTCAACGAGCATGTGTTGTTTGTTCAATTAGCGGCTGTTTTGCCTCGCAATACACGCCTGGCCGTTTCGGCCGACCATTCTTCGGAAATCTATCTGGGAGAAGAGTTTAAAGACGGAAGTATAGGACTGAATGCCAGTTCTCAAATAACCAAACGCATATACTTTAGGCTTAACTACGACTGGGACAATGGTATTTACTATCCCACAGCCGAACAAGGTTACGGAAAACGAATTGGGGCAACACTCAATGTTCAGGCTTCAGACAAATTCAGCATGGATTTCACGCATCGTTTTGTGTCGCTTTACAGCAAAGCGACCGATGCCAAATACTATGATATCCATATTGCCCGTGGCCGTTTGATTTACCAGATGAACAAATACCTCTTTTTCCGAGGAATTGCCCAATACAACAGCTTGAGTCAGGTGCTTAGCCCGAACTTTCTGGTGAGCTTCACTTACATTCCGGGTACGGTGGTGCACCTGGGCTGGGGCTCGGTCTACGAAAAAGTACGCTGGGATGGCACAGACTATGTGCCGAATGATCAATACCTCAACACCGCTCAAGGCTTCTTCTTTAAAGCGAGTTATTTGTGGAGGTGGTAAAGTAGTTAAAAGAGTCTCATCTGAGATTCTTTCTTGGGGTAAAAGACACCTATAATTACGAATGGGTTAGTCGCTCTTCTTGTATGCCATTGTTTTGTTGTGCCTAAAAAGAAATAAAGCTCCTTTGTATTAATGAATTCTTCTTCGTATCGCTCTCTTACCTTACTAAGGGCTATGGTTTTGTCACCATTGGCACTTCTTAAGCAGTTCCAATAAAGCTGACCAATTTCCCAGTCTTCTATCATCAGACGACTCGATTTCCCAGAATCATCTGTGAATCGATAGTAGAATTTAAATGGGATTTTGGGTATTAGGATTTCTGGTTCTTTATCCTGAGAAAATAAATCACCCTGCTTTCTAAGCTCCTTCCATTCACTCTTCCATTCAGGGTCATCTTCTTCAATCTCCAATTTGATGACGGTAGTAGGTTTAAATGTTGCAAGTGATTTGTTTTTAGGAGCTTTCGAGTCATTAATCAACTCTTTAAGATTCGTGTAGACGTTTTTAAGGCACAATGTTTTCCTCAAGGACCAATTTTGCTTGGTATCAATCCATGATGACAGGTTTAAATCTCTGAAGTCATAGTTCTTAGGCGAATAGCTCTCAGGCCTAAAATCATCAGTTCTTCTTTTCAAGTCCAGTTCCATCCAGGTATACTTTGACAGTTTCTGGTCTCCGGACGCTCTTTGTCTCAGAAGGAAAGATAACGGTACAGGGTAAATCCTGATCCATTCTCCATTTTCAAGTATTCCAGCAGTACAGACTAGCTCGTCATAGCTTCTTGATGGTAAGGGGTATGTGGTTACTGTTAATAATATTCTTTTGCGTGTCATTTATAAATTCTTGTACTGTATATCCCATTGAGGTAACTCCTTAAGAGCATTTAGAACTCTTCCTCGGTGACACATACATACTTCTTTCTCGAAGCAGGTAATAGCTACTCTTTTGTACTCCTTGGTTAGTTGGAATAAGTAGTTAATAGATTGCTTATTATTTATTAAAGTAGTGTTTTCATATTCTTCAAACAATTTATTGTAATCTGACATTGACTCAAGGTCTTGACGTTTTTCAGATTCTATGCCTAATTCTGGGATATGTATATACTTAATTCCAATACTTTGACATGCGTTCTTCAGCTGAGATTTGGAGAATCCATATTTCATACTCAATGAGTTCTTTCTTACATCGCAAAGAAGTCGAATATCGTTGATAATTAACTTATTCAAGTATGTTTCCAAACTGATACCCTCATAGCCTATGGTGAAGAATTTGGGCTCACTGAAATTTCTTTTTTGTTTTTCAACAGCCTCCATTTCTGTCTTATTCAGTATCTCCGAGGCAATTTGACTTTTAGATGCGTAGTATGGGTACTTTATATATGTATGCCTAATTAGGTCTCTTTGGGAAAAATTGGAAATCTCTCTTTTCACAAGTCTTATTGCAGATTGATCTTGTTTTTTCAGCTGAGAATAAAAGTTCAATCCCTCATCTGTCAGAACCCAATTGGATGTATTAGCTACTGTTTCTGAGCGAACTAGTTTATACTTAGTTAGTGTAGAGATGTCTTGATTGGCCTGAAAAGAAAAACAGCCGTATTTATAAGGAACAAAGTCAAAGGCTTTTTTCTCCTGATTCCGTGTAATCAAAAAAAGTATTTTCTGGAGGTTTGTATGGTTCAATTTTCCTCCAAATTCCTCTAAAGTTGCTAAGATTAGTTTTCGCCTATAAAACATGTTGCAAAGGTACAATTCAGATTTAGGCTTTCCATATTATTCTAAAATACGGAAAATAAATAAAATCAAGTTAGCTCAAGCTCAACTAATCCTCCCCCAATTCACTGTGGTCTTCTTGAGGGATTTGATATGTCTCAAAATGTTACGGTTCTGGTCTGTGCTGAGGTCTGGATCGACTTCCAGGATGTCGCTGGCGGCATTGCGGGCTGCCTGGAGTATTTTGGTGTCTTTTGAAATGTCTGCAATCAGTAGGTCCAGCACACCACTTTGCTGGGTGCCCGTAATATCTCCCGGGCCACGGAGCCTGAGGTCTACATCGGCAATCTCAAAACCATTATTGGTTTTCACCATGGTGTCTATGCGGATGCGGGCTTCCTTGCTTAGCTTATAATCCGTCATCAGAATACAGTAAGACTGGTCAGCCCCACGCCCCACACGGCCCCTGAGCTGGTGCAACTGTGCCAAACCGAAACGCTCGGCATTTTCAATCACCATTACAGAGGCATTAGGCACATTTACGCCCACTTCGATCACCGTGGTAGCCACCATAATCTGGGTTTCATGCTTCACAAAGCGCTGCATTTCAAAGTCCTTGTCTTGCGGCTTCATTTTTCCATGCACAATACTGATGTGGTTGTCAGGGAAGGCCCGGGCAATGCTTTCATAGCCATCCATCAGGTCTTTCAGGTCTAGCTTTTCCGATTCTTCAATGAGCGGATACACCACATAGATTTGTCGGCCTTTGGCAATCTCTTTTTTCATAAAGCCAAAAACCGAAAGTCGCTTGCCATCATATTCATGAATGGTCTGGATAGGCTTTCTTCCGGCAGGCAACTCATCGATGATGGATACATCCAGGTCGCCATAAACCGTCATAGCCAGGGTGCGTGGAATGGGAGTGGCCGTCATTACCAGAATATGTGGGAACTGGGTGGCATTCTTGCTCCAGAGCTTGGCCCGTTGTGCTACCCCAAAGCGATGCTGTTCATCGATTATAGCGAGTCCTAGATTTTTAAACTGTACTTTGTCTTCTATCAGGGCATGAGTCCCTACCAGGATTTGCAAAGAACCGTCTTCCAATGCCTCATGAATTTCGCGCCTTTCGGCAGCTTTAGAGGAACCGGTGAGCTTGGCAATTTTGATCCCGAGCAAATCGGCATACTCCTTCAGCCCTTCATAATGCTGATCGGCCAGAATTTCTGTGGGTGCCATCATTGAGGCTTGAGCCCCCGAACCCACAACCAGTAGCATGCAGATAAAAGCCACAATGGTTTTGCCTGAACCCACATCGCCCTGAAGCAGTCGGTTCATTTGTCTGCCCGATTTCATGTCCTGGTAAATCTCTCGGATCACCCTCTTTTGTGCATTGGTCAAGTCGAAAGGCAGATGCTTGTTGTAGAACTCTGTGAGCAGGGAAGAGTCGTTAAAAACCTGCCCCTTAAACTTATCGATTCGGGTCACCTTCATTTTCAGCAGTTTGAGCTGGATGAAGAAGAACTCCTCGAATTTCAACCTAAACTGCGCTTTTTGAAGTAGCTCGGAGTTAGAGGGAAAATGAATGTGCCAAAGCGCAAACTTTTTTTCAATCAGCCCAAACTGGCTCAGCAAGCTTTCGGGGAGTGTTTCATAAATATGGGGTTCGGCCTGAACCATTACCTGCCGGATCATCTTGGAGATGGCCTTGGAGTCTATGTATTTGGCCTTGAGTTTTTCGGAGCTATGATAGACCGGTTGTAAGTAAGCGGCTTTTTCGTTTTGCGTGGTTAGCACTTCAATTTCGGGATGGGCAATGTTTACCTTACGGCCATAGACGGTTGGCTTGCCAAATACAACGTAGTCTACACCCAGTTTTAGTTTTTTAGCCACCCACTGAATGCCTTTAAACCAAACCAACTCAAGGCTATCCGTTTGGTCTTCGAAGCGCGCTACGAGTCTTTTTTTTCTCCCTTCTCCAACGGTTTCCATTTTGGTGATGCGCCCTTTGATCTGTACAAAGGGCATGTCGGCATGCACGCTTTCTATGGAATGGAATTGGGTACGGTCTTCATAGCGAAAAGGATAGTGCTGAATCAGGTCGGCATAAGTGAAGATGCCCAGCTCTTTGCCGATGAGTGCAGCCTTTTGTGGTCCCACTCCTTTCAGAAACTCTATGCTCGTATCGAAAAATGAAGGCATCGGATGAAATTAACAGAGTTTGTGTTTACAAAGGTGTTCAATAAGAATTTTTTGAACATATAAATGTTGTACTCAGCTGTTCAGTCTGTATTCGGAAGTCATTCCACAAATACTGGCCGAAGTATTGACAAAGGTTATGGTTTTACAGAATACTTTTTACCGGGAAAAAGAGAATAGGCGGAATAATCAATATTTCCACTCAAAGCTATTGAGCAGGTGGATCATGTCTTTTTTTATAAATTCAATGATGGGAGCCAGTGAGTCGTTTTGTGTGGCGGTGTTAAAGTAAAGTGCTCCTCTAAAGAAATGATGCGTGCTGTCTGAAGTAAAAAATTGAAACTGTGTAGGTACTTCTCCTTCCAGTTCAGTTACACTCGCAATTTGGCCATTAGGAATACGGATGAGGCTCTCTTCAATACCATAGGCCTTCACATTGTGCTTCATAGCCAGTTCAAAGGCTTCGTTGAGAAGCACTTCCGGCTTATTGTTAGGGTCTATAAGGTTTTTATAGGTGATTTGTACCAGGGCATCGAACTGCGGGTAGGTAAGGTTAATCCAATAGCGCTCGGCATGTTTAGAGTCATCTTCGGACAATTGAGAATGTGCCGAGTACTGGAACCGGTAGGGGAAGGTGTCAGGTAGTATTTGGTAAGCGGGTTCGGGAAGGTCTATTCGATTATAACCTTTGGGTTTGGGCAGGTACACTTCTTTGCACGAACTCACCAGGCCGAGTAATAAAATACAGATGAACAGAGGGTAATTCTTCTTCACTAAGTCTGTGGTCTAATTAATACCCTAACGCGTTTAATACGCCTTAAGTCTACGGCAACAATGGTAAATAAAAACCGGCCAAACTCAATTTTTTCTCCGGCCCGAGGCATTTTGCTGCTTATTTCAAGAAGCAGCCCTCCGAGCGATTCACTTTCGCCCTTTACGGAGTCGAACTCGGATGGTTCTACCCCAATAATTTTGCAAAAGTCATTGAGCGATGTTTTTCCTTCAAAGACGAAGGTGGAGTTGTCGAGTTTATTGAAGGCAATATCTTCATCATCGAACTCATCGTTGATTTCGCCAACTATTTCTTCGATAATATCTTCCAGGGTAATAAGGCCCGAAGTTCCTCCATATTCATCCACCACAATGGCCATGTGTACCCGCTGTTCCTGAAAATCTTTGAGTAGAGCATCTACCTTTTTGTTTTCCGGCACAAAGAAGCCCGGCCGAAGTAAGGTTTGCCAGGCAAAAGTATCGTCCTTGTCTATGTGAGAGATGAGGTCCTTGATATAAAGTACCCCTTCTATTTTATCGATGGTTTCTTTATAGGCAGGAATTCTGGAATAGCCGCTTTTATTGATTTTATCCATTAGCTCATGGAAATCCAGCTCCACATCTACGGCTGTTATATCCATGCGCGATTTCATAACCTGCCTTACCGACAGTGTACTGAAGTTTACGATTCCCTTTAAAATGCCTTTTTCTTCTTCGGTAGTGTCATCGCCAGTAGTTATTTCAAGAGCTTGGTTGAGCTCATCTACCGTAATGTTTCTGCCTTTCTTTTCCACATTGCGCTCAATGAGGTTGGTTACAGAAATGAGTAGCCAGCTAAAAGGACGGAGTAGCCGCTCCAGGGCGAGTAGAGGTTTGGCGGTGGTTTTGGCAAATTTTACATTGTGTTGGTTAGCGAAGTTTTTAGGCACTACCTCGCCAAAAAAGAGAATAACAAAGGTAACCACTGCCGAAAGTACCACTACTACTTTGCCTTCAGTGGTTTTAGAACCTACCAAAGACCAGGTAAAAAACGTAGATAGGGTAACTATGGCAATATTTACCATATTGTTCATGATCAATATGGTAGCCAGCAGGTGGCGTTTTCTTTCCAGTAGCCTCAGAATGGCCTGGCCCGATGGGCTCGATTCCTTCTCGAAATCGGCCAGCTGGTTGCTATCGAGTGAAAAAAAGGCCACCTCAGAGCCTGATATCATTGCCGACAGAAAAATGAGCACAACAAAAGCCACTACATTAATGGCAATGTAGGGCGAGCTTAATTCGGCAATTTGAAGAAGAAGTGCTAAACTCGGTTCAGGGTCTTCAGGTATGTCCAAAATATTAATTTTAGTCCCAACTTAGAACGGCAGATCGTCCGTGTCGTCTTCCGGTATGTTAGATACAGGGCTTTCGGCCATATTGTCTCCACCATTACCGGTGCCTGATGAGCTGCCATCGGGTCTTCCACCCAACAAAGTCATTTCTCGTCCAACAACTTCTGTAGTGTATCTTTTGTTCCCATCCTGGTCGTCCCAAGAGCGGGTGGTCAACTTACCTTCAATATACACCTGGTTGCCCTTTTTCAAAAACTTCTCAGCAATTTCAGCCAGAGGAGTCCACAACACAATGTTGTGCCATTCGGTGTTGGTTACGCGTTCACCTTGTTTGTTTTTGTAGGTTTCACTGGTTGCCAGCGAAAAATTCGCAACAGCCCGGCCATTATCTAAATGCCTTACTTCAGGGTCTTTGCCCAAATTACCTACCAATATTACTTTATTTACGCCTGCCATCTATTAATTATTTTAAGAACGAATTGAATGAAAGTAACTAATACATCTCGCTTTTCAAATAGTTCTGTATTAGAATGGGCTTTGGTAAATCCTGAACTTCACTCAGGGAATAGGCCTGTAAATTCAATTCTTGTTGTATAGAGACAAAGGTATTTAAATCATTGACCCGAAGCCTAAAAAATCGTGCGAAAATCTCCCGGTGCGACAGTAAATGCCTGACAGGCGAAGAGACCGACTGAACATGAATGTGATCGATTAGGGGTATATGTCTAAGACACTCTTCGGTTTTTTGCTTGGTTTTGCTCTCTTTCAGGTAAAACTGATAAAGTCCTTGCCATATGTCTTTGCCCAGTCGTTTGTGCATAAGTATTTGCTGTCCATGTTCAAACATGAAATAATCGAAATAGAGCTTTTTGACCTTTGTTTTTCTACTCTTTACCGGCAGCTTTTCTACTTCTCCGTGCTGCTGAGCAAAGCAAATTGTGTGGAGCGGGCATGTATCGCATGCCGGGTTTTTGGGTGTACATTGCGTAGCGCCAAAGTCCATAATGGCCTGGTTATACTCGGCAGCATTGTTGGCCGGAATCAACTCATTGGCTAGTTGCTCAAATATTTTGAGTGTTTTGGATTCACTAATGTCATTGTACAAGCCAAACACCCGGGCCAGTACCCGGTATACGTTGCCGTCTACCACGGCCGTGGGCTTGTTGAAGGCCAGCGAGGCAATGGCTGCCGCAGTATATCGGCCAATGCCTTTTAGTCTGAGCAGTTCATCGAACGTATCGGGAAAACACCCATGGTACTGCTCCACAATGGTTTGAGCGCAGGCATGCAAGTTTCTTGCTCGGGAATAATACCCCAAGCCCTGCCATAGCCTGAGTACTTCTTGTTCCGGGGCTTTGGCCAGAAGCTCTACTGTTGGATAACGCTCAATGAAGGCGAGGTAGTAGGGCATTCCCTGGTTCACCCGGGTTTGTTGTAAAATTATTTCCGAGAGCCAAATTTTGTAGGGGTCCCGGGTCTCTCTCCATGGTAAATCGCGCTTTTGATGACCGTACCACCTAATTAATTGATTTACAAATATTTCTCTTTCCAACTTGTTTGCTTCTTTACCCCTACTCCCCTTTTCAGAATTTTTCAGGAATACTTTTTATTATTGACCCCGAACCCTTAATTTTGCAGGCCAAAATAACTGGGAATAAGTTTTTTATAAAATTTTATCAACTTAAATAAGAATACAGTGACTAAAGCAGATGTTATCAATCAGATTGCGGACAAGACCGGGATAGACAGATCTGATGTTACTACAACTGTTGAGACTCTTTTTGCTGTGGTGAAAGACTCGATGGCCGAAGGGGAGAACATTTACGTAAGGGGGTTTGGAAGTTTTGTGAACAAAAAGAGAGCAAAGAAGATTGCCAGAAATATTTCTAAAAATACAGCAATTGTAATTGACGAACATTTTGTGCCTAGCTTTAAGCCTTCTAAGGTGTTCGTAGAGCAGGTAAAAACAAGTGCCAAGGTAAAGGCGGCTAATAGCTAATTTTAGCCTTTTGGCTATATGAAAAAGAATCAGGTAAGTCTCATCATCATTGCTATAGCGGCCATAGTTGGTCTCTACAGCCTGCCTCGAGTGGTAGTTGACAATGACAATGAGGCTTCTGCTGAGTTTATTGATGAGTCTACTCCGGGAGGAGTTATCGACCATAGCTCGGCAATCCCTGAAGAAATACAACCTAAGATTGACTACTGGAAAAGTCAATTATTTGCAAATGGCAACATACAGCCTAATAATGAAGCTCTCGATTCATTAATGGCTGTTTTTCAGCAAATCAACCAGTACGACAGTGCTGCTTATTTTGCTAACACCTTTGCAGAGAGGTTCAATTCAACAGAACACTGGCGAAAGGCCGGTGATGCTTATTTCGAGGCATTTACCTATGCCATTAATGAGCAAAAAACTAGTTTATTGGGAAATAAGGCAAGAGAAGCTTACCAGATCGTATTAGAGGCTCAGCCAGACAACTTAGATGTAAAGCACAATGTTGCGCTTACCTATGTGGCCGGTCCGAGCCCAATGCAGGGTATTATGATGCTGAGAGAAATTATAGAAGAAGATCCCAGCAACGAAAAAGCCCTCATGAGCATGGGAAGAATGTCGATCAACACAGGTCAGTTTGAAAACGGCATCGAGCGTTTCCAGTCTCTGGTGCAATATTATCCCAACCATATTGAAGGAAACTTCTTTTTGGGCGTGTGTTATTTCGAAGCCGGACAAATGGTGAAGGCTCGGACACAGTTCGAAAAAATAAAAACATTAGATGCTAGTGAGCAGATTCTGACCGCTGCGAATGAGTATCTGCAGAGAATCAAGTAAAAACATTAAAACATTAAGATTATGCCTTGCGGTAAAAAAAGAAAAAGACATAAGATTGCTACTCACAAAAGAAAGAAGAGGCTAAGAAAGAACAGACATAAGAAGAAGTAAGGGATTACCTTACCTGCACTTATTTATTGTTCTGATTTTTAACACTAACCTCTACTACCTTGAGTAATGAATTAATCATTAATTCAACTCAGAATGGTAGTCGTATAGCCCTTCTAAAGGAGAAAAGTTTAGTTGAGTTCCATCATGATAATGATGAGAACAAATTTAAAGTCGGAGATATTTATCTGGGAACGGTTAAGAAAATCGTTCCCGGTCTAAATGCCGCGTTCATTGATATTGGGTACGAAAAGGATGCTTTTCTGCACTACCTTGATTTAGGTCCGCAGATTAAGTCGTTGAACAAGTACACCAAGCAGGCGCTTTCAAACAAGCATGCCTCCGGATCATTGGCCAATTTTAAAGGCGAGCCGGATATCAATAAACTTGGTAAAATGAATCAGGTGCTGACTAAAGGTCAGCAAATACTGGTTCAGATTGTCAAAGAACCAATTTCCACCAAAGGGCCTCGACTAACATGTGAGTTGTCGATAGCTGGGCGCTATATGGTTTTAGTGCCCTTTTCCAATGCCATCAATATTTCTAAAAAAATTACTGATGGTGAGGAACGCAAACGCCTATTGCGTTTGATCTCTTCTATTAAACCAGAAAACTTTGGCTGTATAATTCGCACCGTAGCCAAAGGAAAGAACGTAACCGAACTAGACAAGGACTTAAGAAATCTTGAAGAAACCTGGAAACAGGGCATCAAGAAACTGCACAGCACCAAGCCTCGCGAAAAAGTGATTGGTGAAATGAGCCGTGCTTCTTCCTTGTTGAGGGATATTTTGAATGAATCTTTTGATAGCCTGGTAACAGACGACAAGGAGATTCATGATGAAATAAAGGAGTACATCCGAAAGATTGCTCCCGACAAAGAAAAGATTGTAAAACTCTATACCGGCAAAGCCAAAATCTTTGAGGCTTTTGGAATAGAGAAGCAACTCAAGTCTTTGTTTGGTAAGTCAGTGAGCCTTCCGCGCGGAGGATACTTAATTATTGAGCATACCGAAGCCCTACACGTAATTGACGTAAACAGTGGCAATAAGTCTAATGCAGGCGAAGATCAGGAGTCTACGGCTTTGGCCGTAAACCTTGAAGCGGCTAAGGAAATTGCCCGACAGCTTAGGCTGAGGGACATGGGAGGTATCATTGTGATTGACTTCATTGACATGCGAAAGCCCGAAAATAAAAAGAAGCTTTACGCAGAAATGAAGGAGGTTATGAAGTCTGACAGGGCAAAGAATACCATTTTGCCGCTCACTAAGTTTGGGCTCATGCAAATAACCCGTCAGAGGGTTAGGCCGGAACTCAACATTACAACAAGAGAGGCTTGCCCAACCTGTAATGGAACCGGCTCGGTAAGTGCTACCATCTTGGTGTCCGACCTAATTGAAAAGAACCTGGAGTATTTGCTCACCACTCAAAACGAAAAGAGTGTAACCATTGCATTACATCCTTTCCTCCATGCATACTTCACCAAAGGGGTGTTTTCCAAACGCTGGCAATGGTATAGAAAATACCACACCTGGGTAAAACTGGAAAAGGACAGCTCTTTAGGTCTCAACCAGTATGTTTTTTACAACAAGTTGGGAGAAGAGATTGAATTGAAAGCCTAAGCTTTAGGCTAGTTTAAGGATAAAATAAAACCCCGATCTTTTCAGGTCGGGGTTTTTTATGTCTCTTTATCCGGGGGTTAAAACTTAATGCCAAACTCAATGGCAATCAGGCTGTTTTTAACCTTCAGATCGTCTAAGGAGTTGCTCTGTTCTTTTACCTGGTTGATGAAGCCAATGTTGTAATTGATTGAGGCAAAGAGGCTGGTTTGTACTCCAATAGCTCTTTCTACACCTCCTCCAAAATTTCCGTTAATGTCGAAATGCTGAAATTCCGTGATAAGGTTGATATTCTCGGTTTTGTTATTGGTGTTTAACCGCACTTCGGGGATAACCCCAAAATTGAAAAACAGCTTGGTGTCTAACAAAACCTCATTGGTATAGAGCTTAATAAGTGCAGGTAGCTGAATGTATTCGTGATCATATTCGGCACTGGTAGGTGTACCACCAAAATAAGCTGCATCGGTGGCCGTTACTTTAGTGTTGCGGCTGGCATAGTTTATCCCTGTATGAAAGTAGTAATTGTCTTTGAAGGGAATATCTACAAAAGCGCCTATCAGAAACTTCACCGTGGAGCCATTTCTTTCAAAAGTGGTCGAATTGCCATCGGTACTTGCTCTAACATAGGATACCGTTGGTGCCAGCTTCACCCCAATTCTGTAATCCTCAATTTGTGCCGTTACTTTTTGACTCAAAAATAAGGCGATCAGTGCAGTGAAAACGTATTTTTTCATGTGGGATAAAATAAATGAATAGTTTTGTCTTTTAAAAAGTGAGTATGTCTAAACCGTGGTTTTTTTTACTATTTGTGCTGTTGTTAGCCGCATGTTCCAACGATGATTGTAGCGAAAATGTTGACTACTCGGCAGTAGATATTGACCTTGCTTTTGAAGACCTCACCCATGCCATTTATGGCATTGAAAGCCGGGAAGAGCTGGTGAGCTTTTTTGAGGAGAACCCGGTAGTACGCGATTACTTTTTTGGCTTTGGCGATTTAATACCAAAGCAGAATTTTTTAAACGAAGTGCTACGATTCACCCAGGTGCCAAAAGTGAAGGCCATATTTAAGGCCCCTGACTTTGAACGCTTCCAGGAGCTGCTCGATCAGAATCGTGATGTCCGTGAATACCTCACTTATGAATACTTGATGGCCAATAAGCAAAAAAGCCTGGAGGATATCCATGAATTACTTAAGGGCTCTCGGCTGGAAGATCTGACCAATACGGAGGCTATTGACCAGTATCTGGAATCTAACCCTGAGGAATACGAATACTTTAAATTTGTCTTTGGTTTTCAGACCCCTGAAGATTTACTCAACGAAAACTTTGAGCTGCTACAAAACCCTTACGTAGACACACTCTACCAAGAAACCCTGGCACTAATTAGTGCCCAGGAAGTGGCCTACGAGTTAGATCAGGCCTTTGGAAGACTTAAGGGCATATACCCTGATTTTAGTGCTCCCAAAGTACAGGCAGTATACTCAGCTTTTGGAAAAGACCTATTTTTGTCAGACTCGCTCATTGTAATTGGCTTAGATTATTACCTGGGAGAAGAAGCCTCTTACCGACCCAACATATACGACTACATTCTCAACCGCATGAGCCCCGACCATTTGGTTCCTCAGCTTATGCAGTTTATGTCGCTTCGCTACAACAAGACAAAACAGGACAGCCGAACTGTTTTAGATGAAATGATCTACTACGGCAAGGCCATGGCTTTTGCCAAACAAATGTTGCCGTGCGTTAATGACAGCCTAATTATTGGCTATTCACGTCAACAACTGGCCGATGCCACAGTGAGTGAAGCGCTAATCTGGTCGCACTTCGTAGAGGAGAGGCTCCTCTATAGTGAAGACCCTACTGCCATTACCCGATATATTGACGAGCGTCCAAGCGTATTAGAGATAGATAAGCGATGTCCTGGCCGAATTGGCCAATGGCTGGGCTGGCAAATTGTAAATGCCTATATGAAAGAAACGGGGGCAGGTTTTAAAGAGCTGATGGCTGAAACAGATGCACAGAAAATACTTATGCAGTCAAAATATAGACCTCGCTCTCGCTAGCCTTCAAGTGGTTCTCGTTACTCAAAACCTTGGTGAGCTTTTCAACTTGTAGTTTTTTAGAGTACAGCTTTTCTGCTATTTGTCGGGCATTGTTCTTATACTGTTCCAACAGCTCTTTCTTCTCTATGAACGGCATTAGTTTGACAAGAAATTCTTCGGGCTTTTCCGGGTGTGCATAAAACCCACACTCATACTGCTCTACAAGGTCTTTGGTCCACCCGGCAGAGTTTACAATCGTGAGTTTGCCCGAAGCAAGACTATCAAACATTTTGTTGGGGCTGTTCGTACCCAACACGGGTATATTGGCAAAACACACATAAGTGGCGTCTGTAATGTTCAGTATTCTTCTAACCCCCTCTTTGTTTTGATGACCAATAAACTCCACATTGGAGAGCTTTCTCAAATAGGCCGTAAGCTTTATTTTACTCAACTGGGATCCCTGACCAACTACCTTAAAGCCTATGTTAAGGTCTTTTTTCTTACAAAGTGCAGCCACATCGAGCAAATACTCTAAATGGTTGGTAACACCTATGCTACCAATGTAAGTGATAATAAAAGGTTCTCGGGCATGATAAAATTCGGCCAGCTTAGGATCCTTTTCTTCCTTTCTAAAAAACTGACAGTCGGCCATGTTGGGAATAAGAAACACTTCTTTTTCCGGTACAGTCTTTACAATCCAGTCGCGCATGCCGGGCGATAGAGCCACAATTTTATCTGCTCCGGTATATATTCTCTTTTCTAGCCTGTATAAGTAGCTTTTGAGTACAATGCCTCGAATAGCACCTAATTCAATAGGCGCTGTTGGCCATAAGTCGCGCACCTCAAAAATGTATGGAATACCCCTCTTTTTTTTAAGCCAAAGGCCAATAAGACCTACTGTTAAAGGAGTGCTGGTAATATAGGCCTTGTCAATACTGTTAATGCTTTTAGCGTAGCGCTTGGCCAGCTTCACAAACTTGAGAAATGCCCAAATGCGTTTAAGAAAGCCCATTTCGTTAGCATAGCGCACAGGTAAGTAGTGTACTGTTATACCGTCAACCTCTGTTCGGGTATAAATAGCCTCATTGTGGCTAGTGAGCATTTCTACTTCATAACCATTTTCAACCAGGCCCTTCGCCAGATAATAAGAGCGAATGGCTCCCCCTTCAAGAGGAGTTTTAAAGTATTGGTGAATGTATAAGATGCGTTGAGCCACTAAATGTCAATTCGTTTTGCTTTCGATCCAATCAGCTTTTTTAACCTTTTAATTTCCCAAACGAGTATTCAACCTAAACTCTCCACGCCTGTCTGCCGACAAGCCGGCTTTGAGGTGGGGCAAAAATCTCGCTTGTCGAATGGCTTGATCAAAAGAATTAAACACTATCCTAAACTTACGAAAAATTGCTATCGCAAGATGTTTTCCTTCTTCTCGAAGTAACGGCAAAAGTGAGTGAGGTGGCACTCGTCACATTTGGGCTTCCGAGCCAGGCAGGTATACCTTCCATGTAAAATGAGCCAATGATGAGCCAGTGGTATTACCTCCTTGTCTAAGTGTTTTACCAGTTGTTTTTCAACGGCAAGAGGAGTAGAGGCGTTTTGGTTTACAAGCCCAAGTCGTTTTGAAACTCGAAACACGTGCGTATCGACCGCCATGGAAGGTTGGTTCCAGATGACCGAAGTAATTACGTTGGCTGTTTTTCTTCCAACTCCGGGTAGTTTCTGAAGATCTTCAATGGTGCTGGGTATTTGTGAATCGAATTGCTCTACCAGCATCTTGCCCAGCCCGAGCAAGTGCTTCGTTTTATTGTTGGGGTAAGAAACAGACTTAATGTAAGGAAAGAGTTCATCGAAACTGGAAGCCGCCAGATGCTCCGGAGTAGGAAAATCGGCAAACAACTTAGGGGTAACCATATTTATACGCTTATCGGTGCATTGGGCCGATAAAACAACAGCAACCAGTAATTCAAACGGGTTGCTGTAGTTCAATTCAGTTTCAGCCTGCGGCTGATTTTCTTTAAAGTAAGTTACAAATGCCTCGTACCTTTCTTTCCTTGTCATTCCGCTAAAATAAGCTATTCAACGGAATGAAGGTGGAATGATTTGGAATAACTGGTAATAGCGTCAATAGCTTTGTCAGAAGGTGTTTTCATGGCACTGTCTAATTCAGACACAATGTCTAACATGCCCTGAAAGTTTTGAGCTAACTCATCATCGAAAAGCATAGCGCTTAGTATTTCAGCATTTTCCTCCTCAGAGGTTTCTTGATAAATGTAACGTACTAGGTCATCTTGGGTAAAGGTTTTGATCATAGGCAACATTCTTTTTGTCCATCTTTTTTCTCAGGTTTATGAGAGCATAGCGCATACGACCCAAAGCAGTATTGATGCTAACCCCTGTGGAGTCGGCAATTTCCTGAAAGCTCATTTGCATATAATGCCTCATCATTAAAACCTCACGCTGAGCATCGGGCAATTCTTTAATCAAATCGCGTAGCAAAGCATGAGTATCTTGTTTTATCTGTTTAGACTCCATAGAGTCTTCTGAAAATTCCAATGTGTTGAACACGCTACTGCCATCTTCCATGACTATGGTTGGGTAACGTTTTGCTTTTCGGAAGTTATCAATCGCCAGGTTGTGGGCTATTCGGGTTACCCAGGGGAGAAACTTTCCCTCCTCGTTGTACCGGCCACTTTTGACCGTTTTAACCACCTTAACAAATACCTCTTGCATAAGGTCTTCTGCCAAATACTGATCCTTTACGATCAGATAAATGGTGGTGTAAATCTTTTTCTTGTGACGATTGACCAGCGTAGAAAATGCCTCTTCGTTACCATTTTTATACTGCGATATTAGTTGGCTATCGCTTACAGTATATTTCCTCATGTTCTTAATGTTAGGTTAACGTAGAGGTTTATATCATATTGTGCTGGTTAGGGTTAGACATTAATTACTTAGAACTAAACTCAAATGTATTAAAAGTTAAAAACAAAGCAAATTCGTTAACTAGTTCTTTCGTTTTATTTTTACAACTGAGAAAATTCTGTGCGCCAAATTATCCTCAATGATTGTGCCAGAACACCTTTATTAAATTCGGAATAAAGAGTCGGCCATTGAGCAACATTTAAGTTGCTGGCTCTGTTATCTTTGCAATCTCATGTCTACAACAACTGCTTTAGCCCAAACCCCTATCGACCAGCTCGATCCCAAAGAGTTCATTGTCATAAAGGGAGCAAGAGTAAATAATCTCAAAAACCTAAGTGTAGCCATTCCAAGAAACAAGCTGGTAGTGGTTACCGGTCTTTCGGGTTCCGGAAAATCGTCTTTGGCCTTCGATACTCTTTTTGCGGAAGGTCAGCGCATGTATGTGGAAAGTTTGAGTAGTTATGCTCGCCAGTTTTTGGGGAGAATGGAGAAGCCCGAGGTAGATTATATCAAAGGAGTTTCTCCGGCAATTGCCATAGAGCAAAAAGTAAGTAGCAGAAACCCCAGGTCTACCGTAGGAACAACCACCGAAATTTACGATTACCTTAAACTGCTTTTTGCACGTATTGGCAAGACTATTTCGCCCATTAGTGGGCAGGAGGTTCAGCGCGATAGCGTAACCAGTATAGTAGAGTTTATCCTTTCCAAAGAGGAGGGTACCAGGCTCATGATTCTTTGCCCCCTTATTACCAAAGAAGAAAGAACCTTAGAAGAAGAGCTCAATATTCTACTTCAAAAGGGATACACCAGAGTAATATATTCCGGTGAACCACGATTTATTGAAGAATTGCCCGAAAAACCGGACCAGCTTATTGAAAATGAGATTGAAATACTCATAGACAGGGGAATCGTTCAGCACGATGAAGATTCACAGTTCCGTTTCAGTGACTCAGTTCAAACCGCACTGTTCGAAGGCCAGGGAGATTGTATCATTGAAATTCCCGGAGATAAGCGATATGCCTTCTCCGATCGGTTTGAAGCTGATGGTATGTTGTTCGAAGAGCCGAGTGTCAACCTCTTTACCTTCAATAACCCTTATGGGGCCTGCAAGCGCTGCGAAGGGTTTGGAAAGATTTTGGGCATTGACCCAGACTTGGTAATTCCCGATAAAACACTTTCTGTTTTCGAAGGAGCCATTGCCCCCTGGCGAAGTGAAACCATGAAAAAGTGGCTTCAGCCATTGCTAAAGCATGGAATAGAATTTGACTTTCCGATTCACCGAAGCTACAATGAGCTTACAGAAGCCGAACAAGAGTTGCTTTGGACAGGTAATAAATACTTCAAAGGGCTCAACAAGTTCTTCGATTATCTCGAATCGAAGACCCATAAAATCCAATACCGGGTTATGCTTTCCAGGTACAGGGGAAGAACGGACTGTCCGGAATGTAAAGGAACCCGATTGCGCGGAGATGCAGCCTATGTAAAGGTTGGCGGCAAGTCTATCACTGATTTGGTGTTGCTGCCCATAGAGCGTGTGGCTCTATTCTTTAATGAGCTAAGCCTTACGGCTCATGAACAGAAAGTTGCCGGAAGACTCATAAAAGAGATTGTTAACCGGGTAGACTACCTGCAAAGGGTAGGTCTTGGTTACCTCACACTGAACAGGCTAACAAATACCCTTTCAGGAGGGGAGTTTCAGCGCATAAAATTGGCTACATCGCTTGGCAGTGCTTTAGTGGGCTCAATGTATATCCTCGATGAGCCGAGCATAGGGTTACATCCGCGAGATACCGACAGGCTAATATCTGTACTTAAATCATTGAGGGATTTAGGCAATACGGTAGTGGTGGTTGAACATGAAGAAAAGGTGATGCAGGCGGCCGATCAGATAATTGATATTGGCCCCAATGCCGGATCGAATGGAGGAGAGCTGGTTTTTCAGGGCTCACTCAATGAACTGATGGAGCATGCAAATACCCATACGGCTCGCTTTCTCAATGGTACAGACCGTATGGAAGTGCCTGGGCAACGTAGAAGATGGAACGACAAATTGCTGATAAAGGGAGCCCGAGAGAATAACCTTAAAAACATAGATGTAGAAATACCCCTGGGTGTGCTTACTGTGGTTACGGGGGTGAGTGGTTCCGGAAAGTCTACCCTTATTAAGCGAATATTATACCCTGCACTGGGAAAAATGCTGGGTACTGTGGGCGAACAAACCGGTAAAATGGAAAGCCTGGAGGGAAGTCTAAAGAAAGTAACCCAAATAGAATTTGTAGACCAAAACCCCATTGGTAAATCGTCAAGATCAAACCCGGTTACCTATGTGAAGGCCTACGATGCCATTAGGCAGTTATTTACAGATCAGCCTCTGGCGAAACAAAGAAACTACAAGCCGGCTTTCTTTTCGTTCAATGTAGACGGGGGGCGTTGTGAAACCTGTCAGGGTGAAGGTGTTGTGAAGATTGAAATGCAGTTTATGGCCGATATTCACCTAACCTGCGAAAGTTGCAAGGGGCAACGTTTCAAGCAAGAAATCTTAGAAGTGAAGTACCACGAAAAGAGTATTGCTGAGGTGTTAGACATGACCATAGATGATGCCATGGAGTTTTTTAAGAATGAGAAATCGATCATCAATAAACTGGCTCCTTTGCAAGAGGTGGGTTTGGGTTATATAAGATTGGGGCAGTCTTCCAATTCACTGAGTGGTGGAGAAGCTCAGCGTGTAAAGCTGGCTTATTTTCTGGGTAAAGGAAAGGGAGCCAGTAAAGACCATATTCTCTTCATTTTCGATGAACCCACCACCGGGCTACACTTTCACGATATCAGTAAACTCATGCATTCCATCAATGCCCTTATAGAGCAGGGCAATTCAGTATTAATTATTGAACACAACACAGAGGTGATTAAGTGTGCCGACTGGATTATTGATCTGGGGCCTGAAGGGGGAGAATTGGGAGGTCGTGTTTGCTTTGCCGGCACGCCTGAAGATATGCTGGCCATAAAAGACGAAAACCACACCGCCAGGTACCTGGCCGAGGTTTTGTAGTTTATTTTGGAATTTTGCAGGTGTTTTCTACCTAAGTTCAGGCAGGCCTTTTTTTGCCTGACCTCCTCATAAGAACCCCAAAAATATTGGCTGAAATAATGAGCCCGGCACCAATAAGCTTTGAGCTACTCATTTCTTCATTGAGAAAGAGATAACTGGTGAACATGGCAATGGGCGAGCCTAAATAAAATATAAGGCTCGTATTGGTTGGCGGTAACATGGTAGAGGCCCTTAGCCACAAGGTGTGCGCCACTACTGTGCAGATTACACCCAGAATGGCCAAATAAATCCAATCGATTTGGGTTAAGTTCCAGTTTGTTTTTGTAGAAAAAAGAAGAAAAACCAACATGGCAAAGGTGTACTGACCGAAGGCTCTGCTCATGGAGTCGATGTGCTGATGCCTTTGTTGTACAAAGGGAAGTATGGCAAAAAACAATGCGCTGCATAGTCCTATGAGAATGCCGGCAGTTACATCGTTTTGAAGGTCAAAGTCAGGAATAATCAAGAAAATGCCCACTACGGCAATCATTACAGCCGCAACATCGGTTAACCGTGGCTTCACCCCTTTAATTAACCAGCTAAGGTATATCATATGTACTCCAAAAGAAGAGACACTTAAAATGGCCATCGATGGGGTCGACATTTTTACACTGATGAAATAAGTGACCCAGTGAGCACCAAACAGTAAGCCTATCCATAACAGGGCCCTCCATTCTTTTAAGTTCAACTTCTTTAGGTTGGAGTGTCGGGCAAGGAAATAGAGAAACACAATGCCTATAGATAGCCTCACCACCCCAATGGTAAAGGCATTGGCGCTAACCTCTTTAATAAATACCGGAGTGATGCCAAAAATGAAAACAGCGATCAGCCCTTCAACGTAGTAGCGTGGATTCACAGGGCGAATTTAGCGCATTGAAGCCGATAAATTTCTGCCTACTTTCTTTTAGGGCACTTAAATACCTGATGATTGAAATTTTCGCCAGTGGTTAAAGCACTCTAAAGGTGGAGAAAGGGAATAAGGCTCCCGGCTTAAAAGCAGGCGGCAAGTCTCTGAAATAGAAAAGGCAGTAAGGCTTATTCTTTAATTAGCCCTTTTCTTTTGAGAATGGTTTCTATGAATTTAATCTCGTTTTGAGTTTTGAAGACGTTTAGTGGAAATAGCATTAATTGGGCTTTATTAACCACTAGCACAATCTGGTTTTTATCGATCCAGGCCCGCTTTATTTGCTCCCATTTCATAGGCATTCCCTGCTTGCTATTTAGTTTTATCAGAATTTGACGGCTGTCAATTTCATAAGAGAGCTTTTCGAAAAGCATTTTGCTTTGCTCTAGCTGGGTGACACCGGCAAACTGAATTACCCAAAAAAGTACATAAAGGGTGAGGGCAATAAGGGCACCAATCCACCACCAGTTAGAAGGAACCACAAAGGTCATGGCCGAAATAGCCAAGGCAATAAGTATAACCCACCACTGATCTTTGAATACATTTTTTAGGCCAGCGCGCATATAGGCCTTTTTATCGAGCGCGTATTTCTTTGTCTTAACTATCATTATTTGGTCCTTTTATACACAGTGTCGAAAAAGGAACACAAACATAATGATCAAAACTAAGGCTTCAATCAATAGAACTAAAAAATTACGCTTACCCTTTGCCAATGCTTATTCTGCTTTAAGACTTATGTCTAAACTCTTTATGGAGTGTGTTAAAGCTCCAACGGAAATAAAGTCTACTCCGGTTTCTGCTACCGGGCGAATGGACGATTCAGTAATTCCACCGGATGCCTCTGTCTCTGAGCGTCCGTCAATGTATTTCACGGCCTCTGTCATTTCTTCAACCGACATATTGTCCAGCATAATTCGATCTACTCCACCAACGGCTACTGCTTCTTTCACTTCTTGCAGGTTTCGTGTTTCCACCTCGATTTTCAGGTTGAGATTTTGGCTTTTCAGGTAGTTTTGAGTGGCACGAACGGCCTGGGTTATTCCTCCTGCAAAATCAATGTGGTTGTCTTTGAGCATAATCATGTCATACAAACCATACCTGTGGTTTACTCCTCCGCCAATGAGTACCGCCCATTTTTCCAGCATCCTCATGTTTGGAGTTGTTTTTCTCGTGTCGAGAAGTCTAGCTCCAGTGCCCGCTATCAGCGAATTTAATTGAGCTGTTTTGGTGGCAATGCCACTCATGCGTTGCATGCAGTTTAAAAGCAGACGTTCTCCGGAGAGTATAGCCTGAACTTTTCCTTGCAAGCGCATAATTACATCGCCTTTGGCCACTTGCTGACCGTCTTTGGCCAACATTTCAATGTGCATGTTTGGGTCTAACTTTCGAAAAACAAGCGGAGCCAATTCCATACCGGCAATTACTCCGGCCTCTTTCACAAGCAGGTAGGCCGATTGTTCGCTGCTGGCAGGAATGCAAGAGAGTGTAGAATGATCACCATCTCCAAGATCTTCGCTCAGTGCGC
This sequence comes from Roseivirga sp. UBA1976, assembly GCF_002336325.1. Lineage (NCBI taxonomy): Bacteria > Pseudomonadati > Bacteroidota > Cytophagia > Cytophagales > Roseivirgaceae > Roseivirga > Roseivirga sp. UBA1976. The sequence goes on from NZ_DDDQ01000012.1 coordinate 24,163, forward strand.
GGGTTATAAAATCATCGAGCAGGGCATCGGTCACATAAGGAGGTCTCATGCAACAAAGGTAGCTAAAAGCACTTATCGTTCTTTGGTAAATTCCAAACGGTATACTTTGTAGATGTCTTTGAACTTTTTGGCTCGAATAACTACTCTGTGGCTCCCTCCTGAAGAAGTATAGGTGCCAATGGCATAAATGATGCCTCCAGAAGAGTTATTACCATCGTGAATAAACTCAAAGCCTTTTGAAGGGTATTGCTGAAAGAATTGCTTTAGCATTATTTCAGCCTGATTGACACTGTATTCTTTGCGATCACCATCCAGTTTAATTTCTACTTTCTCATGGAGGTGCTTGGTGAGTTCCTTAGAACTGCTGGCTTTTAGAGCCCCTTCTACTTTACTGATAATAGACTCTTCCTGCGCCAGAAGTGGTAGCGAAAGTGAAAGTATCAGTATTACTACAGTGTGTTTTAGATAGGTCTTCATGTCTTTTGAACTTACTCCTATGATGCCAAAATAATGCCAGATATCATAGGTTGGTTCTTTAGAACGATCAAATTAATAGAATGAGTGTGGACTTACAAACCAGGCTTTAATAATTATATTTGCCGCCATGGAGAAACGCGTTTTATTGATGATTCTGGACGGCTGGGGGCTGGCACAAGACAAAACGGTATCGGCTATAGATCGAGCTAAAACCCCGGTAATGGATAAACTCTTTGAAACCTATGCCCACAGTACTCTGGAAGCTTCTGGTCTGGCAGTAGGATTACCCGAAGGACAAATGGGCAATTCGGAAGTAGGGCACATGAACATTGGGGCCGGAAGAGTAGTATATCAAGATCTGGTGAAAATCAATAAGGCTGTAGAAGAGGGCACTCTACAAGACAATGATACGTTGAAGGAGGCCTTATCTTATGCCAGAGCCAACCATAAAAAAGTACACTTAATGGGTTTGGTGAGCGATGGAGGAGTTCATTCTCACCTTAATCACCTGAAAGGCCTCATGACCATTTGTGCGAGACATGAGCTTCAGGAGGTGTACCTGCATGCGTTTACGGATGGCCGTGATACTGATCCTAAAGGGGGAAGAGCCTATATAGCCGATATTCTTAACCATGCCAGACAAACCACCGGGCGGTTAGCCTCTGTGGTAGGTAGGTACTATGCAATGGATAGAGACAATCGTTGGGAGCGGGTTAAGCTTGCCTATGACGCTCTGGTCCATGGTGTAGGAGAGAAAACAGATGATTTTCTGCAGGCTATTGACAGATCTTACCAGGCAGGAGTAACGGATGAGTTCATAAAACCCATTGTAACAATGGCTACAGGGGCCACCATACAAGAGGACGATGTGGTGATCTGCTTTAACTTTCGTACCGACCGTGGAAGGCAGATTACACAGGCACTCACACAAACGGACTTTCCTGAGTTTGGAATGAGTCGCATGAACTTGCACTATGTGACCATGACCAACTATGACGATTCCTTTAAAGGAGTTAAAGTCATTTTCGACAAAGACAACTTAAACAATACTCTGGGAGAGGTTTTAGAGCGTGCCGGAAAAACGCAAATAAGAATAGCCGAAACAGAAAAATACCCTCATGTAACTTTCTTTTTTAGCGGAGGAAGAGAAAAGGAGTTTAATGGAGAGAAAAGAATTCTGTGCCCATCACCAAAAGTAGCTACTTATGATCTGCAACCTGAAATGTCGGCAAAAGCTATTACTGAGGCTATAATTCCTGAACTTGAGGCACAAACAGCCGACTTTATTTGTCTGAACTTTGCCAATGCAGATATGGTAGGCCATACCGGAGACTTTAATGCTGCGGTGAAGGCGTGCGAAACAGTCGATGCTTGTGCAGGAGATGTTTTGCAGGCTGCATTAAACAGCGGTTATACTTCCATTGTAATTGCTGACCACGGGAATTCCGACATAATGATTAACCCTGATGGTTCGCCCAATACGGCTCATACAACCAACCTGGTACCTTGTATACTCGTAGACAACAATTTAAAGCCTGCTTTGAAGGAGGGTAAGCTTGGCGATCTGGCTCCAACCATTCTCAAGCTTATGGGCATTGACATTCCGGCAGAAATGACAGGCGACTTATTGTTATGAGAGTTTCTTTGGTGCTATTTCTTTGTTTTTGGGCCTTTTCGTGCAACCAAAAGCCACAACCTGTTGCTAAAGAAGAGGTTTACTTTAATATAGAACAGTTGTTGGCCGATGAAATACGACACTTACTAAGTGTGAAGGCCGGCTTGGAGAAAAAGGTAACGTCTGACGGTAACACAGACCATATAACCATTGTGCCGGCCGATGAAGACGAGTGGAAGGGGCAGTTGGGCCTTTTTCTGGCAGCGAATATTGCAATGCCGGGTAACAGGGGAGCCTACTTTAGCGAGACGTTGAGCCTTTTAGAAGGCCATGAGAAGGTTATTTACACAGCCAAATCGGCAAAACAGGCTGTGCAAACTATGGAGTGTTTGTATGTGGACGGGGAATTAGAGCAGGTAGATATTGTGACCGGTGAGCACAACGTTATTTTCGACAGCTCAAAGCAACTTACCCTGTATCTGGACAAGAATTCGGGCCACTTGCGTGGTTTCAAAATCAAAGGGCATGAAGAAATGCACTTAAAAGATGTACTTGATTTTGAGGTAGAGGCGGTTATAACCTATTAGTTTGAACCGCCTGCTAGCGCTAGTTATATTCTAAAAATGGCTTCCAGAAAGCTCATGTTCTCTTTACCCATTTTTATGATCATAATGGGCATGTCGTCTCCTTCTTCGACAAGTTTTTCTGCCACCGAACCAATGAGTACAGAAGCAGGTCCGGACCTTCCCTTTGAGCCAATGATAATGAGGTCTACCTTTTCCTCAAGTCCTGTTCTATATATTTTATCGGCCGGATGCGGGTCATCGTCCAGAGCAAAAGTGTGATCATAGTCTACACCCTCCAGGTTCATTTTTTTGAAGAAGCGTTCACACTCTTTTTTGGTGTTTTCAAGCATTATTTCTGCAAACTCCTCATAGCTCTTGCCCGACTTGTAGTAACCGGTGGGCACTTTATAAACATGGTTGCTCAGTAGTTTTGCTCCGGATTTTTTTTGCAGAGCAATGCCAATCTCGAAGGCCATTTTTGAGTGATCGGAGTAGTCGATAGAAACCATCACTTTGTTCATTTCTAGCGGTGGATTTTCCGGAACAAAAATCACCGAGGCACTAATGGACTTAGCGATTTTTTTGGCGTTGAGCCCTGAGCCTCCGAGCTTCTCTTTCCTTCCTAGTAGCACCAGGTCTACCACTTTTACTTTGGCCAGTTTTAGAATCTCATCGGTTACCTTTCCGGCTACCACTATGTTTTTAATCTCACAGTTTTCAGGTTTTACAAAATGCTGCTCAATAACCTGATTCATTTCATGCTCCAGAGTTTCATCTATGGGTGCCATTAGGTCGCCATATTTTTCCTGAATCTCTTCCGGCAGTTCTAAACTGGTGGTTACATGCATAAAGTACACTACATCTATGTCGAAAGTCTTTACCGCCATAGAGGCATACTTCAGTAAATAAACATCCATTTGGCTCAAATCGAGCGCCACAATCATTCGCTGAAACTTGGTGAGGTCTTGCATGGTGCAATATTAGATTAGGCTCCAATTTATTGAATTAAAGCTGGTCATTCCACCGCCTCAGGTATTTTTTTAGTCTTTTTAAAATTACGGCATGAGAAACCTTGGGGCTTTTATAAATTTGCCCTTTAAACCGAGCCAATGTCGCAGAGGAGTTTCTTAGAAAAAATGCAGAATAAGTGGGGCCTCAACTCCATCTTTCAAACCGTAATGGTGCTCATCGTTTTTGCCTTCACCGGCTCAACAGTGCTTTTCCTCAAGCCATTTATCTTTGATTTGGTGGGCTTTGAGCACATTACCGGGTTTTGGGGAGTGCTTTTATATATAGTGCTCATCTTTCCGCTTTATCAGGTATTGATTCTTATTTATGGGTTTATTTTCGGACAGTTTGCTTTTTTCTGGAACTGGGAGAAACAGTTTGTGCAGCGTATGGGGCGGCTGTTCAAAAAGCGTGACAAGAACTGAGAACCATTTTATTCAAAATAGGCTTATCTTACTGTCAATCTTTATATTTAGATCGTGGATAGCGAAGTAAAAAAACTGCTGAAGAGCCATTCATTAAGACTCACGCAAAGTAGAGGCGATGTTATTTCTGTTTTTCTAGATAAGCAGGTGGCTATAAGCCATAGCGATATTGAAACAGAAATTGATGGCAAGTACGACAGGGTAACCATTTACCGAACCCTAAAATCTTTTATGGACAAGGGACTTATTCATAAAGTACTTGACGATAGTGGTGCTACCCGATATGCCTTGTGTCATGATGAATGCTCTGAAGATTCCCACAAGCACAATCATATCCACTTTAAATGCCAGGAGTGTGATGAAACCACCTGTTTGGAGTTGGTAGATATACCCGAGGTAAAGTTGCCTGCCGGCTTCGAGGCTCTGGAAAGCAATTACTTGGTTTCCGGGGTTTGCAATAAATGCAATCAGTAAACCAACTCTTCTTTTTTTAGCTGCTTCTTTCGCGGTTCAGAGTCAGGAGGGCCTGTTGGCCAAACAACTCCGGGAGGTAAATCTATCTGTGGCCCCTCCTCCCAATTAATTCCTCCCTCATCACCATTAGAATCAGAACGCTTTCGTCTTCTCATAAGCGTAAAGGTTAGGTAAGTAAGCAGTACATAAGTGAGCCCGCTTAGAATAAGGTCGTAGTATAAGCTACCCATAATAATTAGTAATACTTCTTTTCGAAGCTGGTGGTTCGAAATATTTTACTTTGGCTCTTTTTAGCCAATCAGCAATGGCCGGATTGTAAACTTATAGCACAAAGAAAATAAGCCAGATAACCACAAAGATGGGGATGAGTATGGGAACGGAATACCGCAGAATATAGCCAAAGAAAGAAGGCATATGAATACCCGTCTGCTCAGCAATAGATTTTACCATAAAGTTTGGCCCGTTGCCTATATAGGTCATTGCGCCAAAGAAAACGGCCCCAACAGCTATTGCTTTTAGGTTAATTACAGAGTCCGGATAAATGCCTCCGGCAGCATAGGCCTGCACATCGGTTATTACACTAATATCTCCACCCTGAGAGGCTAGAGCGGCTGCCAGAAAGTTCAAGTACGTAGGGGCGTTGTCCAGAAAGCCCGACAAAAAGCCTGTGCCCCAGTAGAGACTATTGGCTCCAATAAGGGCTGCACCAGATTCTGACTGTGCAAACTCTGAAACAAGAGCCAGAGCAGGCATCATTGTACCAAAAATGCCTATGAAAATGAATGCAACTTCTCTTATTGGCTCAAAATTAAACTCGTTTCCATCAATGGCCTTCTTATCCGCAAATTTGTAGGAGAAGAAACCAACGGAGAACATAATAAGCTCTCGGAGGAAAGAGAACTTTTGGCCGTCATAAACAATGGCAGGAACACCATCAATTACGTTTGGATCCAGAAATACGGAGGCAATTACTATGGCAAGCCAAATGAAGTTCTTACCTCCCACTATACTGGTCTTTCCACTAAACTCTACATCTTCGTCCAGCTCAAGGTCGGTGTTGCGCTTATCGAACAAATAGAATATTACCGCCAGAATGGCCAGGGCTGCGGCCCATGGTAGCAGGTTGTGTTCTACAGTCCACATGAAAGGAACCCCTTTCAGGAACCCAAGAAACAGTGGAGGGTCTCCAATGGGTGTTAGCGCTCCACCAATATTACTTACTATAAAAATGAAGAAGATGATATGGTAAGGTCTTATGCGTCCCTGATTCAACCGAATGAAAGGTCTTATAAGAAGCATGGAAGCTCCTGTGGTTCCTATAAAATTGGAGATAACGGCTCCAATTAGCAACAAAGCAACATTGGCCATGGGAGTAGCCTGCTTGTCTACCTTAATCATTATTCCGCCTGAGGCGATATACAAAGAAGACAGGAGGGCAATAAACTGAACATATTCAGCCAGAGCATGAACCGGTGCATGGGTGTTGTGCAGCCCAAATAAATAATATAAAACCACAATGGCAGCCAGACTTACGGCCACTATAGGATAGTTTTTGTGCCAGAAGTGTTCGTAAAAGAGCGGTCCGGTGGCAATCATACCCAGCAACAATACGAAAGGAATAACCGACCAGCCCGGAGGGGCTTCTTCATGATGTTCTTCGGAACCTATAGCATGTGCATCGGCCGATTCAATCGATTGGTCTCCATGGGAAGAATCTTGCAGGAGAACCACGCTTTCTTTGTACGTATCACTATCTGCTCTTAACGAATGCGTAGGTACAAGAAGTCCCAGACAGATACTTAGTAAGATCAGATAGATAGTGTTTCTCATGAAAGTCAGTGTGAGCCGCTAAAATAATTTAGTTAGTCTAATATTCAAACCAGCGCAATGTGGGGGGTAAGATAATTCAGGAATTGATAATCCTTGTTATGAGCAGATGAAATAATTGCAAAGTCCAGTTAGAAACCAATTAAATCTCCGCCCAATACATCATTTCTTGCTCCCGTAACTGAGGCCAGACAGTTCGGCTGGCCCTCCACACGCAGAAGTCCCAGGTAGGCAAAAACCAAAGCCTCCTTAAACTCTATCACGGTTTTTTCCGGAATCACTATCTCGCAGTTGCTACAATATTGCTGAAGTGATTCAATGAAGTGGCGGTTGTAAGCGCCACCACCGGTTATCAATACACGTTTTTTGTCAAATTGATTCAATGCTGCTCCAATTTGTTCTACGGCATGAATTACACAAGTGGCCAGCTTGTCTTCTATGCGGCCATCGGAGTGGTCCAGTTCAGGCTTCCAGAATGCCTTGTAATCTTCCAGTCCTAATGATTTTGGCCATGGCTTTTTAAGGTATTCTATCTGGTTGAGCCTCTCCAACAAGCTGCTATTTACAGTGCCGGAGGCAGCCATTTTTCCGGCATAGTCAAACTCGTGACCCAATTGGCTCGCCAATTCGTTGAGCGCCATGTTAAAGGGGCATATATCATAAGCTATTCGCTGGCCCTGGTAATCGAAAGATATGTTGGCAATTCCTCCCAGGTTAAGAGCACTGTCGAAATCTCCGAACAAATCCCTGTCGCCTATAGGTACGAGTGGAGCACCCTGCCCCCCGGCTTTTACATCGGCCTGCCTAAAGTTGTTGACAACGGGGAGGCCTGTAATGACCTGAATTTTTTGTGCCGACCCAATTTGCAGAGTAACCCCTTTATCCGGCTGATGAAAAATTGTGTGTCCATGAGAGGCCACAAAATCTACCGGTCCAACACCGTATTTAAACCGCTGTATTGCCATTGCCATAAACTCGCCCAACTGCCAGTCCAGACGTATGATCTGGTCAGATGAGTAGCTAATTGCATGTTTTAAAGCTTCTTTCAGCTCTTTGGAGTAAGGAACTGTTTGGGTTTTTTCAATGCTAAAGCTCCATGCACTTTCAGGATTTTCACGTTCAAAAGTGGCCAGAGCCATGTCCAGGCCATCCAAAGAAGTGCCAGACATTGTGCCAATAATGCGGTAGTAGTTTTTCAATAGGAATTTTGGTTGAGTCGGAAATTAAACCCCATTAACGGTTTTTTTTTGAAAGTTGGTTCCCAAGGTAATTCGAGTGGTACGATTTTATGAAAAGCGGTGGTTGAGGAGGGGGTGAAATCGATTGCGCTTCTCAATTTTTGTTAAAAATGTTGGCAAAGAGGCTCTTATGTGGTCAGTGAATGGGAAAACATTTGAATCTAATGGAAAAACCGACATCTTTGTAACCCTCAAAATTGTGCATGTTGGAATCTACTGTGATTAGGGGTGTAATATCAAAGGCCAGAAGCATATTGTTGGCCTCATTTGTTGGCTTATTTACCTGGCAATCTGCTGTGGCCCAGGTAGATCAGTCGAGCTATTCGGTCTTTGGTGTCGGAAGTCTCAACTGGTCGGGCTATGCCCACAATGCGGCCATGGGTGGTCTGGGTATTAGTAACAACTCCAAGTTTTTCTTTAACGACCTGAACCCGGCTTTGCTGGGAACCAACGCTGAAGCGGTTTTTCAGCTTGGAACTGCTTTAGACTATAGAAGTATTACCAACGGGCAGAGCTCTTACAGCACCATGACCGGTGGGTTCAAAGATTTTGGCCTTAGCATGCCTCTTATTTATAATCGCTGGAACGTTGGCCTCTCCTTAAATCCATATTCAAGTGTGAGCTACGGCTTTGTACAGCAACAAAACGGTCCGGAGGGAGGAACAACCCTAGTAGATGTGTCGGGAGTTGGAGGTATCGATCAGATTAACCTTTCCTCTTCTGTGAGTTTGGGTAATTTCACTTTGGGCCTCAAGGCCACCTACTATTATGGTTCAATAAACAATGAAGATAGGTTTACCTTACAAAACGTAAACACCAACTTTGCCACCACAATAGTTAAGGAAAGAAGAAGCTTTAGCGAGTTAGCTCCTTCAGTAGGCTTACTTTACGACTTGCGCATTTCAGATAATTCGGGAATACATATCGGAGCTTACTACAATCCGGCAGTAGATATTAAACAAACCACACTCGTTACGTTCGAAAACGAGACCAACAGCGGAAATCTGACCAGTTCGGATACATTGGTTTATGACAAAAACCTGAACAGAACTATTACCATTCCTGAGCGAATGGGTTTTGGTATCTCTTATGAGAAGTTCAGAAAACTAACTATCGGGCTCGATGTGCAGCTTCAGGATTGGAATGATTATCGGAATCGTGACGGATTGGCAGAGTCTTATTATGGCAAATCTATGCGAGTGGCATTTGGTGGAGAATTCATTCCAAACTTCGATCAGCCCTCAAAATTACTGAATGTTTCCAGTTTTAGGTTTGGGTTCCATTATGAGAAAACACCGTTTCTTGTTAATAACGAGTCAGTTAACGATGTTGGTATAAATTTTGGAGTATCTTTGCCACTTACTTCTTTCTGGGGTTTGTCGCATGTTAACTTCGGTGCTACTCTTGGTCAGCGCGGAAATATATCAACGGTTGGACTCATAAGAGAGAATTATGTAACCTTGAACCTTGGTTTCTCCCTTCAGGATATTACCTGGTTCACGAAACAAAGATTTAACTAAAACTACTGATATTATGAGATTAAAAGCTCTAATAATTTTCGCTGTGATAGCGCTATCCACATCAGTAAGCGCTCAATTTAACTGGCCTGAGGATCCGGCACAAAGATCTGAAGCTCAAACGCTTTGGACGCTGTTTGATGATAACTACCGTCAGGGGAGTTAGGATGCCGCCAAGCCACACCTCGAAAAACTTCTCGAAAAATTCCCTAAGCTGAGTACCTCTCTTTATATAAATGGTATTAAAGTTTGGGACGAGACTTTTGAGAATTCGAAGGATGAGGCTGTAAAAGCAAAGGCAGCTGAAAAGGTGATGAAGTTATACGACATGCGATTTGCCAACTTCGATGGTCAGGAGAAAGAAGTAATTGACCGCAAGGCTATCGATGCATTTAAGTATTACTACAGAGATGCACAGAAAACTCAAATGCTCCTCGATGTGTTTAAAAGAGCCTATGAGCTCAAAGGAGTAGATGCTTTCTATCCGCTAGGCCGCTACTACATGCAGTTGGCAGTGTTGGCCTTTGCCAGAGACAATGTTCAGATTAGCAAAGAAGAGATTCTCTCTATCTACGATCAGTGTACTAAGCATATCGATCATGAGATTGCCCAGGCCAAAGCATCTAATAAAAGCCCTAAACGCTACGAGCAAATAAAGGCTTTTATAGACGAGAAGTTGGCAGACATGAAGTTGATTGACTGTGATTTTATAGTGAATAAGCTTGTGCCTGAATTTAAAGCCAATCCTAACGATGCCGAGTTGGCCAACAAAATATTCGTGTTTGCCTATGATGGTGGATGTACCGATACAGAGTGGTTTGTACAGGCTGCAGAGTCTTACTTTGCCAACAGCCCTCAGTATGGAGTAGGTTATTTGTTAGGGGTTAAGTTTGGAGCAGAAAAGGAGTACGAAAAGTCTAAGGAGTACTTTAAAAAAGCTGCCGAGCTTACAGAAGACAATACAGATAAAGGTAAGGCGCTTAAACAAGTAGCAGCTACAGAACGCATTAATGGCAACTATGTAGAGGCCAGAAAATATGCTTTGGAAGCAGCAGAGGTAGATCCTACCCTCAAGCCTGAAATGATGGAGCTGATTGGTGACATGGTTATGGCCAGCACTCAGTGTGATAAAAAGGTTAGCCAGGTAGAAGACCGAGCCAGATACATTGCCGCTTATGATTACTATGCCGCGGCAGGCAATGCTACCAAAATGGCACAAGCCAAAGCGCAATTCCCAACTATTTCGGACATCTTTACCGAGAATAAAAAAGAAGGAGATTCTATGACTGTTGGGTGCTGGATTCAGAAAACTGTGAAACTACAGAGAAGACCAGACCAATAGTAAAATATTAAACCTACTAAAACGGTCTTTTTCTATTGGAGAAGACCGTTTTTATTTATGATAACAAAAGCTCACATACCAGCAATCTTCTTATTACTTCTGTGTGTTTCGGCTTGTACTGCCGACCAGAAAAAACTGTCCGAAATGGAGGTCTATGATGGTCCTATGTTCGAGTCGGAAGATGTATTCATTCAGTTTTCTGACTCTACCGTGGTAAAAGTGGTAATAACCGGCAAGAAGCAATTGCAGCATCAAAACGGAGATATAGAATTTCCTGAAGGAATAAAGGTTACCTTTTATGACAAAACCGGAAATCAAACGTCTGAGCTTACGGCCGACAGAGGCTACAAAGAAAACAACAGTAATATTTATAGGGCCAATGGCGATGTTTTTGTCAATAACTTGCAGCAAAAACAAACTTTAAGAACGGAGGAGCTGTTTTGGAATCCGGAGACCGAAAAGATTTTTACCGAAAAATTCGTGATTGTGGAGACTGAAACGGAGGTGATTCAGGCCGAGGGTATGACCGCCCCACAAGATTTTTCCTCATATGAGTTTGTAAACCCCAGAGATGGTAAAATTATAATCGAAGAGAAGTTTTGAAGAATTTAGGAGATACTATTCTTTTTTCGTTGAGCGTGGTGTTGTTTGTTATAGGAGTTCACCAAACCATGACTTTCGGCATGGCTGCTTCCTACTTCATTTTCATGCTATCATTGGGTTTGTTATTTTTAGTGAGGTATAGGAGAGCCAAAAGAAAAGAAAACGAAAAACAACAAACTACTCCTTCAACCAAAAAGAAAAAGCCCCGAGCATAATGGATACTTACCAACTGACCATGATTTTGGTCTGTCTTATTTTTTCAGCATTCTTCTCCGGAACAGAGATCGCTTTTGTAAGTGCCAGCAAGCTACAAATTGAGCTACAAAATCAGCAGGGCAAGTTGGCTGGTAGAATACTCTCTTTCTTTACACAGAAGCCTTCAAGACTTATTAATACCGCTTTAGTAGGCAATACCATAGCTTTGGTTATTTATGGGTTTTTTATGGCCAGCGTGCTGGAGCCTATTATTGCAGCGCAATTGCCCGATTCACTCAGTTCCGGTAGCCTGGTAATTGTGCTCCAGACCATTGCTTCTACCATCATTGTTTTATTTACTGCCGAGTTTACCCCCAAAAGTATTTTCTTGCTCAATCCCAATAACCTGCTCAACCTGTTGGCTGTGCCCATGTTGGTCATCTTTTTCATTATGTTTCCAGTGGTGTGGCTAATTGAGCAAATGTCTAAGTTCATCATCATATTTGTACTAAGACAGCCCTACTCGGAAGATCGGCAGGTGTTTGGTCTTACGGACCTGAGCAATTATATCAAGCAAAACACCCGAGACGATATTAAGAAAACCAAGGTTGAACTCGATACTAAAATCTTTAACAACGCCCTGGAGTTTAAGACGGTACGCGTGAGAGAGTGCATGATTCCACGCACAGAAATTTCGGCTATAGACATTGCCGATTCGGTAGAAGAGCTCAAAGAAGTTTTTATTGAAAGTGGCCATACCAAGATACTCGTTTATCGAGAAAGCATTGACGATGTGATAGGCTATTGTCATGTGCTGGATCTCTTCAAAAAACCAAAAGACATTGAGAGCATGCTCACCCCCATCA
>NZ_DDDQ01000012.1:36608-36998 GCF_002336325.1 Roseivirga sp. UBA1976
TTGAGAGCATGCTCACCCCCATCATCATTGTGCCTGAAACCATGTTGGCCAATGAGCTGATGATACAGTTTATTCAAGAGCGCAAAAGCCTGGCTTTGGTGGTCGATGAGTTTGGAGGCACCTCTGGAATTGTGAGTTTGGAAGATGTGATTGAAGAAATATTTGGCGAGATTCAGGACGAACACGATGAAGATGAAGACTGGGTGGAGCAGCGCATCGATGAAAACAAATATATACTGAGCGCTCGTCACGAGATTGACTACCTGAACGAGAAGTTTAAGTGGGACATCCCTGAGGGAGACTATGATACCCTGGGAGGCTTTATTCTGTCCATTACAGAGAGTATTCCCGAGGTTCACGACATTATCCGGTTCGGCCGATTTGAGATAA
>NZ_DDDQ01000133.1:0-9308 GCF_002336325.1 Roseivirga sp. UBA1976
AGTTGCGCTTTTCTTCGGGAATATATTCTCCCAGATGGGCCCTGAGGGCTGGAGCAAAGTAATCTTTAACGCTTACTATGTCTTCATTATTCAGAAAGTTAAGCAAGCTTTTGGCCGACCGCTCGGCCATTTCATTGTAGGCTTCAGGAGAGCTTACTGCTTCGAGCTGCGGAAGAGTTCTGTTTCGGTGCTCTTCGAGCTTGAGGGAAGACCATGCTCGGGCTAGCTCTCTTTTCAACAACATTACCTCATCTTCCCAGGTCAGCGGTACTAAATGTACATTTTGTAGATACCAGGTATAGTTTTCTTTACCAATGCCGGAAGGGCCTGTTTTATTGGCTGACTCAGTCTCCAGCCATTCTGCAAAGCTATTTGTAGATGCAATGGCCTTATCTATGGCCTTGGTCAGTTCCTCGTCTGCCAGAATGCCTTCCCTTGTTTTTATGGAGGCAAGGTTGGCCGATTGTGTTTTGATGTCTCTTATACCGGCTATCCAAAGATCTCTGGCATTGCCGGTTAAGTTTTCTTTAGCTTGATCATTAAATGCAGGAATAGCCTGAATTCCTTTCAAAAAACTATCTCTCTTATCCGCACTCAAAGGAAAGTCATAAGTCCATACCTCAACGGTGCCGTGATTGGTTGGGCCTTCATGGGCAGGCACATCACTTCGTTCCATCCAAACGACTTTGTAGTAGGCTGGGTCTTTTTGCCATGGTTTCAATATGCGATGGTTAAAATCATAGCCATTCATCTCTGCCCAAACAATATGATAGTCTACCTGTTCGGAAATGCTCCAGCCCGTGGTGTCCATAGATAGTAATCGGTTTTGAAGCTTCTTGAACTCACTCCACCTCTGGTTAAAAGTGGTTTCTCTATAGTCAGGAGCCTCATTGTGCAAGGGTGGCTGCTCAAAAGTGCGCCATTTTTTGAAGAGAGCTGTCAGGTCTTTATAAGATGCCTGGATTTTTACATCGGTCTGATTTTTAGTGTTTTCACAACTTAAAAAAGAAGCAAAAATGAGAAGGAGTATAATTCTTAAGGTTGGCATAGGGTAGATTTTGCTATGATCAAGTTAAGTATTCCTGAGGCTATTAAAAATCCTTCCGGAAAATCTATGATATGCAAAAACAAGCAGGGTGACCGTGCGATTACCGAGCACCAAAAGGCAGAGATGCCGGGCACTCCGAGAGCCAATTTTGTGTGTAAAGCCACCTCCAAAGCAGAGAAAATGCTAGGTTGAGCCTTAAACCCAATGGTAGCCAGCCATGGTAGCTTCTGCCTTCCGTAACTTTAGTTACTTTTACAGCTTCTGAGCCGGCCTACTTTTGTGTCAGCTAAATCAGAATAAAGTGAAGCAGTTTTTACCAATACTTTCCTGGCTACCCAATTATAAAAAGTCGCAGTTCAACGGTGACCTGTTTGCAGGTTTAACGGTAGGGGTTATGCTTGTGCCTCAGGGAATGGCCTATGCTTTGATAGCGGGGCTGCCTCCCGTCTATGGTTTGTATGCTTCGGTAGTGCCTCAACTCATCTATGCCATTTTTGGTACCTCAAGGCAACTATCGGTTGCTCCGGTGGCCATGGATTCACTGTTGGTAGCTACGGGAGTATCGGTAATGGCCACTGAAGGCAGTGAGGCGTATATTACATATGCCATCATGCTGGCCTTTTTTATGGGAGCTGCTCAGCTTTTGCTGGGGCTTATACGTATGGGGTTTATTACCAACCTGTTGTCGAAACCTGTCATTAGTGGCTTTACCTCGGCTGCGGCACTCATTATAGGGCTCAACCAACTCAAATACATTTTGGGGGTAGAGTTAGAAAAGAGCAATCAGGTATATAAAATACTATGGAGTGCCATAGGAAAACTCAACGATACCCATAGTATTACCTTACTGATAGGCATTTTGGGTATTTTTCTTATAAAAGGCAGTAAAAAGATTAGCTCCAAATTGCCGGGGGCATTGTTGGCCGTGGTACTTGGTATTGCCGCGGTAAGCCTTTTAGGACTCGATAGCCGCGGAGTGAGTATTGTAAGAGATGTGCCGCAAGGTTTGCCGGCCCTGGTTATGCCCGACCTTTCGTTGGAGACTTTTCAAAAGTTGTTGCCACTATCGCTTACCATTGCAGTGGTGGCCTTTATGGAGGCTTTTTCTGTGGCCAAAGCCATAGAAGCTAAAAAAAGGAATTACAAAGTAGTACCCAATCAGGAGTTGGTTGCTCTGGGGGCGGCCAATATAGTGGGGTCCCTATTTCAAAGTTATCCTGTTACCGGGGGCTTTTCCCGTTCGGCTGTTAATTATCAGGCAGGGGCCAATACACCAATGGCATCCATTATTTCGGCTGTTTTAGTGGCTCTAACCCTGTTATTTCTTACCCCACTCTTTTATCATTTGCCGCATGCAGTTTTGGCTTCCATTATAATGGTGGCTGTGGCTGGGCTTATAGATCTGGGCTATGCCCGAACTTTGTGGAAAACTAACAAAATAGAGTTTGGATTGTTGTTGGCTACTTTTCTGGTCACCCTCCAATTTAGCATGGTTCCCGGTATAGTTACTGGCATAGTGCTTTCCATCCTCATTCTTTTATTCAAGGCTGCCAATCCCCATATAGCTGTGTTGGGCAGAGTAAAGGGATTGGAGGAATACCGAAATGTGAAACGATTTGTTGATGTGGAAACCTGGCCTGAACTGTTAGTCATGAGGGTTGATGCACCTTTTGCCTTTGTCAACATTCAAACCATTAAAGATAGAATACTGGCAGAGGTCCATAAAAGAGATGGCAAGCTTAAATTTGTGGTGCTCGATGCCGCTTCTGTGGCCTATGTAGATGCCACTGGTGTAATTGGGTTGAGGGAGTTGATGGATTCGTTGGCAGAAAAAGGAATACGTATTCTCTATGCAGAGGTAATTGGCCCTGTAAGAGATACTTTCTATCGAAACCGGTTGGTAGAAGGCGAAGCCAGCGAAGTGTTTTTTCTGACCACTAACGATGCGGTAAACTACTGCCTCTCCGGGGAGTATGCCAATGAAAAAGTGGCCTTGGTAACTCAGCGCAATACCTAGTGTAACTTTAGTTACCACCGATAAAAGTAGAAGATGTTTACTTTGAACTATACGAACTGAAAATTGAGTTTACAACGATAATAAAGAACAATGAAGATAGATCAGATTTACACCGGATGTTTGGCCCAGGGAGCCTACTACATTGAAAGCGATGGAGAGGTGGCCATTATAGACCCATTGAGAGAAACCCAACCTTATGTGGATATGGCTGAAAAGAATAATGCCAAAATCAAATACATATTCGAGACTCATTTTCATGCCGATTTTGTTTCGGGGCATCTCGACCTGGCGCAGAAGACAGGAGCAACCATTGTGTATGGTCCCGGAGCCACTACGGAATTTGCCATTCACCAGGCAGCGGATGGAGAAGAGTTTCAACTCGGGAAAGTGAAGATCAGAGTACTTCATACGCCTGGTCATACGCTGGAAAGTTCATGCTTTCTGTTGATTGACGAAAAAGGAAAAGAGCAGGCTCTTTTTAGTGGAGATACACTCTTTATTGGAGATGTGGGGCGCCCTGACCTTGCTCAAAAAGGTGATATTACTCAGGAAATGCTTGCCGGAATGCTGTATGACAGCCTGCGCTCTAAAATAATGACCCTCCCTGATGATGTAACTGTGTATCCGGCTCATGGTGCCGGCTCGGCCTGCGGAAAGAACATGAGCAAGGAAACAACGGATAGTCTCGGGAATCAGAAAAAAGTGAATTATGCACTTAGAGCCGATATGAGTAAAGAAGAGTTTATTAAAGAGGTGACGGACGGACTTTTACCCCCTCCTCAATATTTTGCCCAGAATGTGGCCATGAATAAATCGGCCCAAACGCATGGTGTAGACAAAATTTTAGAGCGAGGTAAGGTAGCTCTCGATGTAGAAACTTTCGAAGCCATGGCCAACCACGAAGGAGCCCTGGTATTGGATACCCGTAAACCTCAGGAGTTTGCTTCAGGCTTTATTCCCAATTCCATCTTTATTGGAGTTGACGGAAGCTTTGCCCCCTGGGTGGGTGCTCTGATCCCCGACCTGCAACAACCTATTGTCTTTATTGCCGAAGAGGGCCGTGAAGAAGAGGTAGTTACCCGTTTGTCACGAGTGGGCTACGACAACACCCTGGGTTACCTTGAAGGAGGTATCGAAGCCTGGAAAAAAGCCGGCAAAGAGGTAGATACAATCACCTCAGTGAAGGCCGAGGTGCTAAAGGAAAAGCTAGAGGAAGGTAGTGCCAACGTATTGGACGTGCGTAAGCCGGGAGAATATGAGGCCGAACATATTGAGAAGGCGAAAAACACTCCTTTAGACTTTATAAATAACGAAATGCATCGCATTGAGAAAGACACGGAGTATTACATCCATTGTGCAGGAGGCTATAGATCCATGATCTTTTCATCGATACTAAAGTCTCGTGGCTATGACAAAATTATTGATGTACAAGGGGGAGTAAAGGCCATAAGAGAAGTTGGTATTCCTCTTACCGACTATGTCTGTCCTTCTACACTCAAGTAGATAAACCGATAACAAGAACCCTCAAGGCCGGCCTGCCTACATGAACTCTTTTAGGGGCCGGCCTTGTTCGGAATTTCTTTCCAACTATTTCCAACCATTAATTTATCAATACAATGTTAGAAGCTATTAAGCAGCCATGGCCGTGGTATGTGGCCGGGCCGGTTATTGCCTTTGTCATGTTCGCCCTTATTTATTTTGGTAACAGCTTTGGCCTTTCTGCCAATTTTAGAAATATATGTTCTGTATTCGGTGCCGGTAAGTCGTGCGATTTCTTTGCCTTCGATTGGCGCAAGCAACTTTGGAACCTCGTTTTTCTTGCCGGTACGGTACTGGGAGGGTTCATTGCTTCGCAGTTCTTAATGAGTGACACCTCAGTGGCTATTTCCGATGCTACTGTGGCCGACCTTAAAGCGTTGGGTATCAGTAATCCGGGAAATGGTTTTGTGCCAGCCGATCTCTTTAGCTTTGAATCGCTACTCTCGCTAAAAGGAGTGGTGTTTTTTGTTGTAGGAGGCTTTTTAGTCGGTTTTGGTACGCGCTATGCCGGTGGTTGCACCAGCGGACACGCCATTAGTGGCCTAAGTGATTTGCAGCCGGCTTCGCTTGTTGCGGTGATTGGCTTTTTTATTGGTGGCTTACTTATGACCCACCTTTTACTCCCTCATTTACTCACGCTCTAATTCTGTTGCCATATGAAATATCTTAAATATCTGGTACTTGGGATTGTCTTTGGTATTACCCTCACTAAGGCAGAAATCATCTCTTGGTATAGAATCTATGAAATGTTCAAATTCCAGGCTTTTCATATGTATGGGGTAATAGGTTCTGCCGTAGTGCTCGGCATCATCATCACCCAAATCATAAAACGAACCCGTATGAAAACCCTGTCGGGGGAGCCTATTGTTATAAGTCCAAAGAAATTTTCAATAGCCCGTTACCTAATTGGCGGAATCATATTTGGGCTGGGCTGGGCCATGACAGGCGCCTGTCCGGGGCCAATGTTTATTTTAGTTGGTAATGGTGTATTCGTTATATTGGTAGCCATTGCATCGGGTTTGCTAGGAACCTATGTATATGGACGCATCAAGCATAAACTTCCACATTAGTGATAAAGCGATTCATTCTTTTACTGGTGCTTTTAAGCACTCCTTTTTTAGGCAAAGCGCAGAAAGAGACCAACAAATCACCTCTGTCAATTAAAGGAGTCTTGGGTAGCCGTTATATATCTACCCACAACCGTGGAGAACTGGCGGACTTCAATGCTCTGATTGGTCAGGGTATGCTGAAGGCGAGCTATAAGGCAAAGCCCTGGTTAAAGTTTTCGGCCCAGTTCAATGGGGTGTATATACCTTTTAAAGACGGGTTGCTGCGTGTAGATGCTGCAACCGGATCGGGCCCCATTTATGAGGGCAACCTTTGGAACGATAGACTTATGTCCGGCAATACGCAGTTTAGTCTTCCCGTACTGAATGCCGAACTAGAGTTTAAGAGTCAGTTTCTTACGCTGGGTCGTTTTACTAAAGAGTCGCCCATCATTAACCCGGAGCCATGGCCCTTTCCCAATGCTATGGAGGGTGTTTGGTATGAAAACTATAGTGCAGAATCTACCTCGTGGCAACTCGGAATAATCCGGAGGATTGCCCCCCGGTTTTCTGGAGCCTTTGAGGTGGTAGGGGAGAGCATTGGTGTTGGTGCAACGGGAGTGGACTTTGATGGCAATACTGCTCAATACAGAGGGCAGATCGATGCCGGGTTAATGCTCATTGCCAATGTTCAGCAACAACTCAACGAAAAGGCCTCTATGAATCTTTGGAATTACTTTGTGCCGAACGTTACCAATACTTTTATTGCTGAGTCTAAGCTCCATTTGGCTGATCCGGCCATAAACATTTCCGGAATGGCCATAGTACAAAACCGTTTAGGGATGGAGGCAATGCCGCTGAGAGCCTGACTTATCAGAGGGATGATTTAGCGTTGTATCTGGGACTCAGATTGGAAAAACATTTGGAAAAAGATGTTTTTCAGATGAACCTATCCCGGATTGGTGCGGATGGACGACTGCTGTTGCCACGGGAGTGGGGGAGAGAGCCGTTTTATACGTTTCAACGCAGAACCCGGGTTGAAGGCGCGAGTGATGTTTGGGCCATAATGCTCAAGTGGCAAAGGTCTTGGGTAACGGATAAGTCTCTCTATCGCTTCTTTACTTCTATAGGAAAAAACAAGATGCCATTGGCTACCGACTATCCGAAGAACAAATATACTTTACCATCGCATGTACACTGGGACGCTTCCCTGCGTTACCAGCCCATTGCCGGAGATGGTAAGATCACTGCAGAGATTTACCTTGCTTATCGCTTTCTGGCCGAAGACATTCAGACTAACTATAATGTCTTAATTAATCGGGCGGACTTCTTTCATGCCGACATTATTTTCAATTATAATTTCTGAGGTCTAACACTTTGAGTCTCATTTTAAAATATTGAAATTCAGGGGTATGAAAGAGTTCCGTACGGCCTTTGCTCGCATTCGTCTGTTGTTGTTGCTTTGCAGCTTACTGCTGGTAGTTGCTTTTTCTGGAATTCTGGGGGCTCAGCTGGGGTGGGCGGATGCATGGCTAAGCTATGAGAAAGCTGTGGAGCCGGAACCCTGGAGACCCAGAGACATAGCCACAGACCTGTCAGATCAGCAAGCCAATGCCGGGTTAATCAGGCTGGGGCATGACCTTATTACCCGTACACCTGAACTCATAGGTCCGTTGGCTGAGGATGTGTCTAAACGATTTGCGGGAAATAACCTAACCTGCCAGAACTGCCATCTAAAAGCAGGGACCCAAGCCGGAGCAGGGAGTTTTGTGGGAGTATATAACCGATTTCCTCAGTTCAGGGCCAGAGAAAACAAAGAGGGTTCACTCTTTGAGCGCATTGATGGCTGCATGGAGCGTAGCATGAATGGAATAAAATTGCCGGCTGATAGTGAAGAAATGAAAGCGATGGTGGCTTATATGCAGTGGTTGAGCGAAGAGGTTCCGGTGGAAGAAGAAGAAGAAAAGTATAAAGGTTTTACTACACTGGAATTACCGGAGATAAAAGCAGATTTAACTATCGGAGAAGCTGTTTTTAAACGCTATTGTGTGGCTTGTCATGGCGAAAATGGTCAGGGAATAAGAGCCGGTGAGAATACGATGTATCAGTACCCTCCGCTGTGGGGCTCCGATTCGTACAATCATGGAGCCGGTATGCATCGGGTAATTACCGCTGCTGAGTTTATTAAAGCAAATATGCCTTATTTACTGGCTACCTATGACAAACCCGTGCTTACCGATGAAGAAGCCTATCACGTGGCGGCTTACATCAATAGTTTTGAAAGACCCCAAAAACACAATGCTCAAGCCGATTTTCCCGATGTAAAATTAAAGCCTGTGTCTACTCCTTATGGACCCTGGGCTGATACTTTTCCGGCAGAGCAGCATAAATATGGCCCATTCCAACCCATAATGCGGTTTTACGAGCAACAGTATAATATCAAAAAGAACAAATGATTAGCTCATTCTTCCGCTCAGGTTGTTGACAATAAGCGGTAGACAATCGGATACGAAGCGGTCTTCTTTGCAGTAGTGGATGTCGGCAGTGCCACTGCTTTGAATTTCAGGAGGAGTGATTCCGCAGCAAACTATGATTTTTCGATTCTCAAAATTTCCAGACTCAGTAAGTTGTTTGACCAGACGATAGTTTTCGGAGCTGTTGAAGCCAACATTGAAAACATAGGTATCAAAGTCCTTTGATGACATTTGATTTTGAAGTTGACCGAACGAGCACGATTCGACCATTAATTCCGATTCTTCTAACCAATAATTCTGAATTAGCTCAGAAAAAAGCTCCCTCAGATTCTCTCGGTCTTCCACCAATAGGACTTGAGCCATAATTTTATTTTGAGTTCTTAGTTTGGTGCTTTTGCACCGTTTACGAATCTAATTCTATGTGTGACAAATAACAAAAAAATGTATGTCAAAATTTTCTTGAAAAGTGTTAAACGGCAAAAAAATGACAATGATCAGTTCGCGAGGTAATCTAAGTTGGCGAACCCGCTTACAATCAGTTGCATCTTTGCATTGTTCAAGCCACAGTCACAAACTGTAAAGTATGCTTTTGAGAACCTCTTTTGAGAGTGTACTCTAAACCGGCATTCAGGCTTAGAACGAGATGATTTTGAATATCATTGTTTAGTGATATTGGTAAGTTGATGGTTGGAAGCCCTGACGATACGCGTCAGGGTTCTTTTTTTTGAACATTTATTGAGTTACCGAATTATATAGGCATGGCTGATAATGGTAATTTGAAAGAACAAGAAATTGACAGAGTAATAGAAATGGCCTGGGAAGACCGCACACCCTTTGAGGCCATTGAGCATCAATTTGGATTGACGGAAAAAGAGGTGATTGCCTTAATGCGCAATGAGATGAAAGCGAGTTCTTTTCGGATGTGGAGAGCCAGAGTTCAAGGGCGAAAGACCAAGCATACCGCTTTACAAGCCTCCGATAAATTTAAAAGTAGTCTTCAGAGAGAGATTTCCGGAAACAAGATTAGTAAGAGGTAAATGGTTGGTTAGACCACTGCAGATGGTCGGGCCGATATAAATAGTTGCTAAGGAAGTATCACAAGGGTATTTGAGGCCTTGCCGCCATAAAAGGAAAAACCCGGAATTTCCGGGTTTTAAGTGCGCACGAGAGGAGTCGAACCTCCA
>NZ_DDDQ01000133.1:9660-10023 GCF_002336325.1 Roseivirga sp. UBA1976
CAGCGCGTCTACCAATTTCGCCACGTGCGCAAGGGAGGGCAAAGATAACTGAAAAATGATTCAATAATCAATGCCCAAATCATAAGTTGTTAATCTCCTTCCCCAAACCTTTCATCGCCACACATTCTAACCACCTTGGGTTCGAAAGTGCCTAGTACATCAATCAGGTCGGTTTGCTTGGCCATTACCTCATGAATGTTCTTATACACCTGAGGGGCTTCGTCCAAACCGGAACCGATCAAAGTCACTCCGGCTTTTTTGATGTGCTTCTTCACTTCCTTTTTAGAGAGTGTCTGCTTGGCTTTGGTTCTGGAAAGTACTCTTCCTGCTCCGTGCGAAGCCGAATTGATGGAATCCTCATTC
>NZ_DDDQ01000180.1:0-50724 GCF_002336325.1 Roseivirga sp. UBA1976
GTGTGCATTCAGGGGCTGGTAGAAGTGGTGTTGGAAGATACGGCCGGAGAGCTGTTTACCTGCACGCTCAGCTCGCCCGATCAGGGGCTGTACATTCCTCCCATGTGGTGGGGGAAGATGCTGTTTAAAGAAAAAGCCATATTGCTGGGGCTAGCTTCAGACGAGTTTTCAGAAGAAGATTACATTAGGCAAAAAGCTGACTTTAAATGATTGAACTGAGCCGTGAATTGCCTGATAAGAGCATGGCCAATGAGCCGGAACAATTGCTGTATGGCCTGCCAGCTTACGGTAAAGTAAGCTCGGGCCAGGAGCCACTTTGTTTCTATGGGCTGAGCCCGGGGGGCTTGTGTTGTCGGGTAAGCTTTACAGCCGGAGAACATGAAGTGATTAGTCTCATGAATGCCCCTTTTTCAGGTATAGACATTGCTCCAAGTTGTACTCATTCGGAGGTGCTGGCTTGGCTGCAACAAGTAGAAAAGCACTTGAAGTCTGCCGGCTACAAGACCGTCACTTTACACCAACCTCCGGCAGTCTACGGCAATCAGTCATTGGTAGAGCGAGTGCTTACAGCCAGCGGCTACCAACTCATAAGCAGTCGTAATTTTCATGTGATTTCGGTCAACGAAAGACCTCTAACCAGTCAAATGTCGGGCATGCAACTACGCAGATTCAGGAAGCTCTTGCGGGAGGAACCCGTGTTTGAAAGGTACGACTCGTCTGCTCTGAGCACTGTATTCCGGCAGATTGAACAATGGCGCAACACGGTAGACCAGCCGGTGAGCTTAGGCAAGGAGCAGCTTTTGGAACAAGTCAAGGCCTGCAAAGGGCATTATCATGCTTTTGGTCTCAGTCTTAAAAATCGGTTGGCGGCAGCCACTGTAGCTGTACGGGTGAGGGAAGATGCTTTGTATCACTTTTTACCGGCTAGCGACAGGGGATTGCATTCTGTGAGCCCTATGGTTGGGCTCGTAAACGGGCTGTACGATTGGTGTAGGCAACAGGGAATTACTATGCTCGATTTGGGGTCGTCCTATGTTCGGGGTATTGAAAAAGCTTCCCTTGTTCGGTTCAAAGAAAGCCTTGGAGCAAAAGCCTCAGTGGCTTTGAGTTGGCAGAAAACACTATCTTAGCAGCAAAAGATTGCGGTTGAAATCTAATTTTCTGAAAAGTTCTTCTTGGTCTTTTACCGCGGTGGTATTCAGAGCCTTGGGAGGCTTTACTATCAATAAGCTTTTCGCGGTTATGCTTGGCACCTCAGGCATTACACTACTCTCACATTTTCAAAACCTCACGTCTTTGTTTACTCTTTTGCCCAGCGAAGGGGTGAACCGAAGCATTATGAAGTACTGGTCTGATGAGACCCTGACCGAAGAGGAGAGGAAAAGGGTTTTTAAGACGGGCTTTTGGGTTACCGCTCTTCTTTTCTCCATTACTTTGGGGTTGCTTTTCTTCTGGAAGCAGGATTACTTTTTCGATCGGTTTATGCAGGAAATGAGCCCCTCCCGGTTTCTGCTCATCTTTGTTCCGTCAGTGTTTCTCATGCTTATGTCGGGCTACCTCAATTCGGTTATTCTGGCCTTGCGTAAGGTAAAAACGTATGCCATTATCAATATTGTGGGCCTTGTACTACTGGTAGCAGTGGTTTATGGAGGGGTAAAGTTTGGTGCCATAGATATGGCTCTGCTTAGTTTTGCCATTGGTTACGGCTTAATGGCTTTTGTGGCACTGGGCTATCTGCTGGCCAAAAGAAGGTCCATTAAGCTGGGTTTTGGGAGCCCTGATAAGCAATCGTTTCAGCGTATATGGAAGTTCGTTCTCATGGCCATTAGTGCCATTGTTTTCGGCCGATTGTTAGACTTTGCAGTTAGGGATTATGTGATAGATCTCTATGGTTTGGACAGAACAGGTCTGTGGCAGTCTGTAGCCAAAATGTCTACAAGCTATCTGCTGGTGTTTACCGGCACCGTGGGAGTGGTTTATTATCCTAAAATGGCCTCTCTAATCCATGAGCCGGGAGCACTGAAGTCGTACGTACTCAAGGTAATGGGTTTTGTTGCGTTCGTTACGGTGTTGTGTCTGGGGGTATATTACCTCAACAAGGAGTTTTTTCTCAAGCTGTTTTTCAGTCAGGGTTTTGAACGAGCAGCCTACCTTGTTCGCTACCAGGTAATAGGCGACTTTTTTGCCATACTCTCATATCTACTGGCCTATGTATTGAGTGCCAGAGTGGAAACAGTAAAGTATATAGGAGCTCAGTTTGTTTCGGCCATTATTTACTTGGGTACAGTAGGCTTGCTTATCGATCATTTTGAGCTGGAAGCCCTGACTCTCGGCTATTTATGGCGCTATTTGGGTTTCTTTATTGTCCTCATCATATTTAACCGCAGACTCTTGTTCCGATGAAGCCGCTGGTCTCAGTAATTTGTATAGCCTATAACCACGCACCCTATGTGCAGGAGGCACTTCATTCGCTCTTTGAGCAAACTTATGCTCCTTTGGAGATCATTGTGCTAGACGATGCCAGCAAGGATAACAGTGTAGAGAATATTGAACGCGCCATAGAAGGCCGTTCGGTTAAGACTGTATTTCATACGAGTAACCGGGGTTATACCAAAACCTTCAACCAAGGACTAGCCATGAGCACCGGGCAGTACATAATTGACTTTGCGCTCGATGATCGCATGAAGCCGGACTTTATTGAAGAGAGCATAAAAGCCTTTGAGCAGGGAGAGAGCGATTTGGGAGTGGTTTTCTCCAATGGAAATTATATTGATGCCCAGGGAAATTTCATAGCCAACCATACCGAGGAGCTCTTGAGGAAACACCTTATGCCCTATATACCCAGTGGAGAGGTGTTTCATTGGATACTGCGCAGATATTTTATTTGTACTCCGACTATGGTAGTGAAGAGAGAAGTATTCGATAGACTGGGTGGATACGATGAAACGCTGGCATATGAGGATTTTGACTTTTGGGTGCGTTCCAGCCGCTTCTGGCAGTATAGGTATGTCGATAAGGTGTTAATCGAAAAACGCAAACTAGCCAATAGCATGTCCAGTCAGCGCTATGCTCATCATCTCAACGAACAAATGAACTCTGTTTTCAAAGTGTGCGAAAAAGCGTTTCAGCTTTGTAAAAGTAAGGAAGACTTTGGTGCACTTGCCGTACGCCTTAACTATGAGTACAGGCAATGCCTTCGCTCCGGTCACCTGGTGCTGGCCTCTCAATACAGGCAACTGATGCGCGAAGCCGGTGTTCAATTTAATCCTGTTTCTTATTTGGCCCGGTGGGTAAATCGGGTAAACCGAAAGAAAATCCGTATATAGCCCTTAAGCCTTTTTGTAGTGCTTATCTACCAATGCTTTAGCGTATTGCCAGAGGCTTTCCGAACCTTCTTTTATTCTTTGTTTTTTGGCAATTACTGTTTCGTACGCCACGTTGTGCTGCGCCCATGTACCTCCTTTGTTCGAAGCATTTTGCATCATTGGAGCCAATCGGTCTATGGCTTTGGCAAATTTGGCCTCGTTGGTTTCTGCCGCTTCAAACTCCTTCCATACCTCAATTAATTCTTCGGCCTGATCTTTAGGTAAGAGGCCAAATATGCGATGAGCAGCTCTTAACTCCTCTTCCGTGTTGTCATGGCTCTTCTGCGTATCGAACAGAAAGGTGTCACCGGCATCAATTTCTACTATGTCATGAATCAGTAACATTTTTAGCACCTTGAGCATATCCAAAGGCTGGTCTGAATGAGGGGCCAATACCAGGGCCATCATACAAAGGTGCCAGCTGTGTTCTGCATCGTTTTCGTGGCGGTTACTGTTAAAAAGGCAAGTCATTCGTTCAACGTACTTGAGCTTGTCAATCTCATGAATGAACTGCACTTGCTTACTGAGGGTAGAAGATGAAGACATAATTTAGAGTAGGGTTTACGAAAAAATAAAATGGGTCTACTTGTTCAAATACTGCAGGTGTACTCGACTATTTATACCTGAGGCACTATACATACAAACCCTGCATTGGTTATTGCCGAAGATACAAATGGGGTCAAAGTATAGAAACCTAATTTTCACCATTTAACAGGTAGCCCGGCATTAAAATAAAAAAACCCGAACATCACTGCCCGGGTTTCAATGTGATTGAAAAAAGACTTATTCAGCTACAACAGTGAATTTAACGTCTTTCTTAACTTCTTTATGAAGGTCGATTTCTACTTCGTATTCACCAACCATTTTTACTTCGCTCTTGAAAGAGATTTTCTTTCTGTCTACTTCAATTCCTTTAGCTTTTAGGGCGTCAGAGATCTGAAGAGTAGTAACCGCTCCGAAAATCTTACCGCTTTCACCTACTTTAGCTTTAATCTCTAAAGTGTCATCGCCAATTGCAGCAGCAATAGCTTCAGCGTCAGCTTTAATTTTTTCTGCCTTGTGAGCAGCTTGTTTTATGTTCTCTTCAACGAGTTTTTTGTTAGACTCATTAGCGATAATGGCAAAACCCTGAGGAATAAGGTAGTTTCTACCATAACCGGGCTTTACACTTACTGTATCGTTCTTGTACCCTAAACCTTTAATATCTGTTTTCAATATTACTTCCATGACGTCTATACAGTTTAGGTGATTATTTCAATCCATCAGTTACATATGGCAACAAGGCAAGGTGTCTTGCTCTTTTCACGGCCTGAGTAACTTTTTTCTGGTACTTTAAGCTGGTACCTGTAATTCTTCTTGGAAGAATTTTGCCCTGCTCGTTCACGAAGCTCAACAAGAAATCAGGATTCTTGTAGTCTACGTATTTGATACCGTTTTTCTTAAAGCGGCAGTACTTCTTTTTCTGCTGCTCTCTGTTTACTGGTTCGTTTACAAGTGTCATGCTGCTACCTCCTCTTTCTTGTTTTTCTTAAATGCGCCAGATCTTCTTTTCTCGTTGTATTCAACAGCGTGCTTGTCTAGGGCAACGGTCAGAAATCTCATTACTCTCTCATCCCTTTTAAATTCGATTTCAAGAGTGGCAATTAAACTTGGGTCGGCTTTGAACTCCATCAGGTTGTAGAAACCGGTAGACTTGTGTTGAATTGGGTAAGCCAATTTCTTAAGTCCCCACTTTTCTACGTTGATTACTTCAGCTCCACCTTCTTTGAGGAGTTGTTCGTATTGGCCGACAGCATCCTTCATCTGATCTTCAGACAAAACGGGATTCAAAATGAATACTGTCTCGTAGTTTTTTAACATTTGAATTAAATTAAGTTTTGGGCTGCAAAGGTAGGTAATTCAGTCTAAAAAACCTTGCCTTGTAAAAGATTGTCACAAAATTAATCAGTCAGCTCTTGAATGCTTAATTTCAGGAGATTAAAATTCTTTCTCATTGACGCGCTCGGCAAAAAAATCTCTTGTGGCCATATTGCTTATACTGGTGTTGCCGGTGGTGGCGTATGGCGTATTTCAGCTCAACTCGCTTACTGTAGATGAAAGAGAGCTTACCACCATTTACAGAAGGCAGTTAGAGTCGGTTTTATTTTCGGTAAACCAAACCGCACAAGAAAAGACCGTTGAAGTGGTGGGCACTGCTTTGGGTGGGGAATGGGGAAAACCTGCCGATTCGGTACTTAAGGAACTATCTACTTTTCCCTTTTTCTATGCCTTGTATATGAAAGAATTGGGAACTGATGAAGAACGTCTGCTGTCCCCCAATCCCAAATTTCATGAGCAAACTTTTATCACCAAGGTCGATAGTTTGGTCGATGCACAAGAGGACGTTGTAAACAGGCTGGTACGCTACATGCAAGAAGGTAAATTCCAAAAGATTCAGTCTTTCAAAAGCTATTTGTCATACCAGGGTATGGATATCGATTATCAGTTTTTCATTACTGTAGTGAATGAAAAAGTATTCTTAGATGTCTATTTTTTCAATGCCGTTGGGTTCATAGAACAGTTGTTGGTGCCACGGTTTCAAGAGATGACACAAGGAGACTTTATCATTACCTGCAACCGAATATCGGATGGTACCCAGATTTACTCTACCTCCGGTGAGTTGGTGGGCGATATTGAAAGCGAACCGCTAGATCTTTTGCCACGATTTGAAGTAGGCATTGCCCGCGAAGGTGGCACGGTAGAACAAGCAGTGAACCGTAGAAAAAACCAAAACCTCATAGCCCTGGGCTTGCTTATGATGGTTATGATTATTGGCGTTTGGCTGGTGTTTAGGAATGTGCAAAAGGAAATGGAGCTGGCTCAGAAAAAAGCCGATTTTGTTTCCAATGTTTCGCATGAAATCCGAACCCCGCTCGCGCTCATTAATATGTTTGCCGAAACCCTGCTGCTGGACAGGGTTAAAGAGGAAGCCAAGAAGAAGGAATACTACGAGATCATAACCAAAGAAGTGAGCCGCCTAACCAATATGCTCAATCGGATTCTGAGTTTCTCTAAAGTTGAGGCCAACAAACGGGAGTACAAAAAAAGTAGGTTAGATGTCTCAGCAGTGGTTGAAGATGTAATGAGTACTTACTCCTACCACTTAGAAAGCAATGGTTTTGAGCACACCATGCAGCTACATCCCAAACCCCTTGAAGTGATGGCCGACAGAGAAGCCATTACCGAGGTATTGGTTAACCTTATAGACAACGGTATGAAGTATAGCCCAGAAAGAAAACAACTGGAAGTGCGGACTACCAAAACCGATGACTTTGCCTGTATTATGGTAAAAGACAATGGACTGGGAATTGCCAAAAACCAACTGGATAAGCTATTCGAGAAGTTTTACCGGGTTCCTACGGGCGATGTTCACGACACCAAAGGAGCGGGCCTTGGGCTCTCTATCGTAAAACACATCATCGATGATCATGAAGGAAGAATAAAAATTGATAGCCAGCCGGGAGAGGGAAGTACCTTTAGCATTCTCCTGCCTTTGGCCAAAAAGCATTAACAGTTAAACAGAACTAAAGAAATGTCTAAAATACTCATAGTAGAAGATGAACCGGCCATGAGATTAGGGCTGAAAGACAATCTGGAGTTTGAGTCGTATCAGGTAGAGTTGGCAATTGATGGAGCCGAAGGCTTAAAGAAGGCCACAGCGAGCCAGTACGACTTGATAATATTAGATGTGATGATGCCCAAAATGTCAGGCTTTGATGTATGTAAAGCCATGCGAAAGGCCGGTGTACTCACCCCAATAATTTTTCTGACGGCTAAGAGTGAAGAGATTGACAAAGTACTGGGGCTGGAGCTTGGGGCAGATGATTACCTCACAAAGCCCTTCAGTTTGAGGGAATTAATCGCCAGGGTAAAGGCCATTCTCAGGCGCAGCCAGGGGAGCTCCGATAAAAACCTGAAAGGAGAGGTTAGCATTGGCAATCTTACGGTAGATTTTGGGCAGTTTGTAGCCCGGACACACGAAGGAGAAGTGCGTATGTCGCACAAAGAGTTTGAAATACTCCAATATTTAATGGAACACACCAACGAAGTAGTGAGTCGGTATGATCTACTCAATAAAGTATGGGGTTATGAAAGTCAGCCAACCACACGAACTGTAGATAACTTCATATTGAGGTTGAGACAGCGAATTGAAGAAAACCCAAACGAACCAAGGCATATATTAACGGTGCATGGTGTAGGCTATAAGTTGCTTAGGGCTTGAGGATGGAAGCGCGAAGTGGGGAGACGGCTGACAAAAGGAATAACGTAAAAGCCCGAGAATAACCCATTGAAGCACAGTGCTTTTAGAGGTCTACGGTTAGAATGAGTCAAAACCTGAAAAGAGAAATATGGGTTTGAAATCAAAGAAAAACCGATATCTAAAACCTAGCTTATGACAACTTATGACATTCGTTTACTACCCAATGACACCGGCTTTGGAATTACAGCGTAAAATTGTACCATAAGCTCAAAGATCAAATAACTCGAACATCACTAAAACTAAAACTACAGAACCAATGAAGAAGCTGTTTCAGAACTTAACGAAGCCCCAAGCCAACAAGCTCAGGCTTGCTATCGTTGATTTTTGAGACAGCCTTCATTGAAAGTTAACCGATGAAAAAAACACTGATAATAGTATTGATAATAGGGGTTCATAGCCTGGCATTTGGTCAGCATGCCAGACGATTAATGAACCTTAGAGGCGATTGGAAATTCTCTATTGGAGACAGGGAGGAGTGGGCCTCTCCGCAATACAACGATTCAGACTGGGAAGAAATATATGTGCCTCAACGCTGGGAGCGAGAGGGGTTTAATGGCTACGATGGTTTTGCCTGGTATCGAAAAACATTTGACGGCAAGGGGTTAAAGCGCGAAAAGGTACACCTGCTCAGGTTGGGATATATAGATGATGTAGACGAGGTTTATGTAAATGGAGTGAAAATTGGCTTTTCAGGAAGTTTTTACCCCAACTATTATACGGCATGGAACGCAGAAAGACAATATGTTATTCCTCCTGAGCTCATTAACTATCAGGGCGAAAACCTCATTGCTGTGAGGGTCTTCGATCAGGGAGGCGAAGGAGGTATTTATAGTGGTGAAGTGGGGATTCTCTATCTCGATGAAGAATTTAAAGACAGTTATTACCTGGAAGGCCTCTGGAAGCTTAAGGTGGGCGACAGGCAGGAATATGCCAGGCCAGACTTTGACGACTCCCGCTGGCAAGATATTATGGTGCCCTCTAATTGGAAAACCATAGGAATATTCGATCTCAATGATTTTGCCTGGTATCGTAAAAAATTCACCATTCCTGCCAATGGTAAGCTCGATGAAATGACCCTTGTATGTGGTAAAATAGACGATTTCGATGAAGTATTCATTAATGGGGTGAAGGTAGGAGAAACCAACGATGGAAGGCCTCTTGGTCGCTCGGGTAGCTACGCCAAACTAAGGGTTTACGACATTCCAAAAGGGGTTCTGAAGAAGGGAGAGAATGTGGTTTCTGTACGGGTAGAAGACATAGGAGCCAATGGTGGTATTTATGAAGGGCCCGTATTGATAATGCCCACAGCCGAGGCCACGCGGATGGCCAGACGCTGGTCTTATTGGCGATAGGGGCGAGCAGCTATCTGCTGCACCACTTCCTCATTAATTTCATGACGACCATCAAAAGTTATTACCTCCGGAGTTACCCGTAGTTGGCGGGCAATTCCATTTTGCTCAGCCATTCTCTCATCCGAAAGAAATTCATCGGCCAAGCCGTATACCAGTAAACATTCTTTGTTACGGAGTCTGTCAGAACTTTCGATAGGAGGTAAATCAGGAGGGAAAATACCTGCCCATAGCACCAGCCTGTCGAAAGGAAGTGAAGTCATAGTGGCTAGTCGCGATATGGTTGCCGCTCCCTGAGAAAAGCCAAGAAAAGTAATTTTTAGAGGTTTATTCAATGGCATGATCACCTCCCGGTAAACCGCTGAGAGATAACTGATGTAATTGGTAATGTCGCTTACACGGTCTTCACGGGTCATCCAGGTAGCACCTACTCTTCCGCTGTAACCCTGCAGATAGTAACGGAAGAGTCCTTCCGGGGCAACTATCAATCTTTTTTCATTCGCAATGGAGCTAAACTTTCGAATGAAGTAGCGCGCCAACTGGCCGTGGCCGTGGCAAACCAGCCATACTTCATCTGTCTGTGGCCCCGCTGTGCCCAGTAGTTCATAGCGCGCATTGAACTCAAAGCCAATTCTCTTTTCCATTATTCCTTTAGATGCTTGTCTGAAAATTTAAAGGGTAGAATATTGTCTATAGACTCAGATTCATACACCTCATTCTTCTCATTGAGCAAAAATAAACGAATAGGTTTTGTTTGCTGGTTCTCGTATTCACTCATCACTTGTCTGCAACTACCACAGGGAGTGGCTAGCTTAAAGCTTTTGGCAGTTTTGGGTTTAGCCACTATGGCCACCATTTCTATTTCTTCCTCAGGGTGTAGGCTTTTGGCAGCAAAGAAGGCTACCCTTTCTGCACACAATCCACTGGGGTAGGCGGCATTTTCCTGATTGTTGCCCTGCACAATTTGGCCATTGCTAAGCCGGAGAGCCGCACCCACCTGAAAATTAGAGTAGGGACAATAGGCCCTTTGGGCTGCTGTTTGTGCCTCTTCCAGCAATTGAACCACTTGCGGATCGGCATCATTTATTGAGTAGACGGTGAGTTTTGAGTTTTTGGTAATTTCTCTTTTTATCATAGGCTTTCTTAAAGAGGGCGATGAATATACAAATCTTTTGGAGGATAGTTAACAAAAGGGCGCACTCCCGCTGTAGCAATTTAAGATCTTCCTGTCTGCGAAAGAATCGCTCAATAAAGCCTTTTTTAACTGTTTTTTATAGAATCTACTGAAAAACAGTGTGTTATATGATTTTCTATTTGGCCTTGCCCGGTAATCGCCAAACTAAGTGACTGTCAAATTTGATCTTGGCCCTCATTTTTGCCTAATTCGCTGAACACGTATTTGTGAACTACCTATGGAGAAAATTTTGATACTGGGAGCGGGTCGCTCTTCCAATTCTTTGATAAGCTACTTACTGGATCATGCCAAAGAACGCAATTGGCAGTTGACCATTGCCGACTATGCACTGCAACTGGCCGAAGACAAAGCCAGAGGCCACGAGCGGGCAAAAGCTGTGGCATTAGACATTACCAACGATCAGGAGCGAAAAGGCTTGGTAAAAGAACATGACTTTGTGGTTTCAATGCTTCCGGCCAAATTTCACCCGGTGGTAGCCGAAGATTGTCTGCAATTAGAGAAGCACCTGTTTACAGCCTCTTACGTTTCGCACGACATGAAGGCTATGCATGACCAAGCCAGGTCTAAAGGGCTATTGTTTTTAAATGAGTGTGGATTGGATCCTGGTATAGACCATATGTCGGCTATGAAGGTAATTGACCACATTAGAGAAGAGAAAGGCCTGGAGTTAAGGGCATTTGAATCGTTTACAGGCGGACTTTTGGCACCAGACCCTACCGATGATAACCCCTGGCAGTACGGGTTTACCTGGAACCCCAGAAATGTGGTGTTGGCAGGTCAGGGAACCGTAAAATTTATTCAGGAAGGACGTTATAAATTCATTCCTTACCACAAGCTTTTCAGGCGAATAGAAATGATTCACATTCCGGGGTATGGCTATTTTGAAGGCTATGCCAACCGAGATTCCCTCATGTATTTGGACGTGTACAACCTAAGAGGCATTAAAACGCTTTATCGGGGAACTTTGAGGAGGCCTGGATTTTGCAAGGCTTGGGATGTATTTGTACAGCTTGGGGCTACTGACGACAGCTACCTGATGGAAGGGGTAGAGGGTATGACCCATCGCCAGTTCATAAACTCTTTTCTTTCTTTTAACCCTAAAGATTCTGTAGAGCTTAAGTTGGCGCACTACCTGGGGTTAGACCTGGAAGGGCCCGAAATGCACAAACTTCAGTGGCTGGGCATGTTCGATGAAGAGCCTGTGGGCCTAATGAAGGGTACACCTGCCCAAGTTTTAGAACACATTCTCAAGAAAAAATGGACCATTGGCCCTGATAAGAAAGATCAAATTGTCATGTGGCATTTGTTCGATTATGAAGAGGAAGGGGTGACCAAACGTATTCGGTCGGCCATGGTGGCTACCGGAGAGAATGCTCGCGAAACAGCTATGTCTAAGACCGTAGGTTTACCTTTGGCCATCGCCATACGCCTATTCTCTGAAGGCAAAATTGAGTCGAGAGGGGTTCAGGTTCCTATTTCCAAAGAGTTCTATGCACCTATACTGGATGAGTTGGATTCTTTAGGGTTTCAGTTCATTGAGGAAGAAGTAATACTAGACTAACTGGAATAAGTGGGCAAACGGGATAACCTCTTATTATGAAAGACTAATTGTCTTTCTTATTCTTCTTTTTAAAGATGTTGCCAATCTTCTTGAATAGCCCTTCTTTTTTGGGAGTTTCTACAGCCGTGCTGTCAATCTCCAGCCGGGTAGTTTTGGGTTTGTCTGTGTTGACGAAAATTCTGCGCAGAAAACCCGCTTCTTTCTCCGGAGCACAGTTCATGAGGTTGAGCACGCGGGTAGAGGGGGGAGAAAACCTGGCATAGGCAATGGACTGATGATCGGTAGAGCGGTTCATTTTCTGCTGAAAGAGCGCATATATGGGCAGGGCAGAGTTAGCCCCCTGGCCCATGGCCGTGGTTCTAAACCCAATGCGATGGTCGTCTGAGCCAACCCAGGTAATGGTAATGAGCCTGGGAGTAAGAGCCACAAACCAACCGTCTTTGTTGTCTTGCGTAGTGCCTGTTTTCCCGGCTATATCATTCGATAGGCCGTATTTCCAGCGTAGTCGCTGAGCGGTGCCCTCAGTTACGGTGCCCTTCATCATTTCTATCATGGCCTGACGATTTTCTTCGGAAAAGACAGGAGTCTCGGCCACTTCCGGTTTAAACTGTGCCAACTCTTTGCCTTTGTTGTCTTCGATTTTCTGAATGAAATAAGGCTTAGCCGGCTTACCAAAATTAATGAAAGAGGTATAGGCTTTGGCAAGCTCCAACATGTTCATTTCTGCTGTGCCCAGGGCAATAGAAGGAACATAGGGTATGTCGGACTCTATGCCCATACGATGAGCCAGGTCAATGATTTCGGGTATTCCGGCATCTTCCATTACTTTCACGGCCACGGTATTTATTGATTTGCTCAAAGCAGTTTTCATTGCGTAGTTCAGGTCGTAAGATTCACCTCCTGAGTTGGTGGCCGTCCAGTTATCGTAGTTGGCATATGTAACCTGTTGTCCGGAATAATAATCGCAGGGTTTGGCCCCTTTCTCCAGAGCCGCAGCATACACTATGGGTTTAAAAGTAGAGCCAACTTGCCTCTTGGCCATACTCACATGGTCATATTGAAAGTGTTCAAAGTTAATGCCTCCCACCCAGGTTCTAACCGCTCCGGTAAAGGGGTCTACAGAAAGAGCACCGCCTTGCAAAAACTTTAGGTAGTGCTTCACGCTATCGAGATGACTCGCCTGAACCACTCTGCTACCTTCCCAGTCCCAAAGTTCCATGGGCCTTTTAAGTTTCAACGAATCCTCAATTTGTTTTTCGGTGAGTTTCTGAGCTTTCAACTTCTTGTAGTAGTCAGATTTTCGTACTGCGTCCTGAATAATGGTGTTGTTCATTAGCCAGGGGGCACGTCTTCCATAACTATCTTCGAATTCATCCTGAAGACTGCTCAGGTGTTCGGCCAAGGCCTCTTCGGCCATCTGTTGCAGGTTATAGTCTAATGTGGTATATATTCTAAGTCCACTGGTAAAAAGATTCAGATCGGTATTGTTCTCTTTGTTGTATTCTTTAAGCCATTTTTCCAGTTTTTTCTGCAAGCTGGCTCTAAAGTATGGTGCAAGGCCGTCTTCATGGCTGAAGGATTTATAGCTTAGTTTGAGTGGTTTTTTACTGGCAATTTGTCTTTGCTCATTCATCAGGTAACCGTAGCGTTCCATTTGAGCCAATACCGTGTTGCGTCTGCTTACCGAGCGTTCCGGAAAAAGCCTGGGGTTATAGCTATGTGAGGCCTTGAGCATACCTACTATTACTGCCGATTCTTCCAGGGTGAGGTCTTCTGTTCGTTTGCCGAAAAACTTTTCGGCAGCGCTTTCAACACCATAAGTATTGTCGCCAAAAGGCACGGTATTGAGGTATAGCGTAATGATTTCTTCTTTGGAGTAGAGCTTTTCTAATCGTGTAGCGCAAATGGCTTCCTTTATTTTACTCACAGGCATGGAGAATATGCCGTGGTCTTTTCTGGGGTATAAATTTTTAATGAGTTGCTGGGAGAGAGTGCTGCCACCACCGGCCGACTCATCGCCCATAAGTATAGATTTGAAGATAACCCTGAGTAAACTTCTACGATCTACTCCGTTGTGTTCATAAAAGCGTGCGTCTTCTGTAGCAATAAGAGCCTCAATAAGGTGCTTGGGAATTTCTTCAAAAGTGACGGGTTGGCGATCGAAAATAAAGTATTTGCCAATGAGTTCTCCTCCCCGGGCATAAACCTCAGTAGCCTGGCTTTGCTTTATGTCAGCCAGTTGTTCAGAAGAGGGGAGAGGCTCCCAAATTTCCCAGCGTACGGAGAGGTAAAAAGAAAATAGGGCAAGCAGCCCCAGGACAGCGCTAAAGCCTATCCACTTGATCCAGCGTTTCCAGCTATTTTTCTTTTTTCGGCTTACCATGGACTTTGGGAAAAACGTATGTTTCTTGTAATTCTTGCAAAATTATAAGAATAGTTTTCCAGAGTGAAGCGTGAACCATAATTTGCTGGTCAGATGGATGTGCAATCGAAGTTTTTGAAGCGCGATGCGGTGGTAGAAGTAGTGCAGGAACTGTACAAGGCCTCTGTGCCAATGAGCTATGATTTTGAGAAACACAGGCTGGAATGGGAACAGGAAGGTCTTCCCTTTTCCTTTCGGTTGCCTATTACCCTGTTTTTTGAACCCAACGGGCAAATGCAAGAGCAAAAGGTGGTTAAATACCTGATGTTGTTGGTGCAGACAGGAAGCGCCTCTGTAGGTGTATTTAATGGAGAAGACTGCCTTTCGCACAAAGTGTTTACGGCTTATATGGTTCGGAAAAAGCAGGGGAAAAGCCAGATAAAGCACTTAAAGACCAAGGGGAAGTCCAGAGCAGGAAGCCGAATAAGACTGGCAAGTGGAATTGAATTTTTCGAGAATATAAACGAGAGGGTTTCAAGGCATTTTCAGGAGCACGAGTTCGACCGTATAGCTTTCAGCTGCTCTAAAATACTTTTGCCTCATTTGTTTGGAGCCAAAATACAACCGCCTTTCGAGAAGAAGGACGAACGCCTATACAAAATACCCAAGCACCTTCATCAGCCTACTTTTGAAGTAATGTTGGGTATGCAGCGGTTTATTAACCAGGGGGAGCTTATTCTTCCTGCTGTTGTAGACCCGGACGACTTGTTTTACCTGTAAGGTATTATTTGTGGTGATCGGCTGCATTTACTGCAGCACCGATGATTCCGGCATTGTTGAGTTTTTCTGAAACTACAAATGGAGTATTAATTTCTATTTGATCCCGAAACTTATGGATGTGTTTACTCACTCCACCTCCCAAAATAATATAGTCCGGAGTAAGAATGCGCTCTACATGTTTTAGGAATTTGTTAAGCCGCTTGCCCCACACTTCGAAGCTCAGGTCTTCTCGCTTTCTGGCCGAATCTGCTGCGTAGTATTCAATAAGTTCTCCGTTTTTGTAGAACATACGGCCCAGCTCAAAATTGGGGATAATCTGACCGTCCCAAAAAACTCCGCTACCCAAACCAGTGCCAATGGTTACCACTATAACCAGACCGGCATGATGGTGTCTTCCGGCCCCAAACCGCATTTCGGCTATACCGGCCGCATCGGCATCGTTAATAACAGTTACTGTTTCTCCGGAATACTCACAAAAGAGATCGTCTATTTGAGTGCCCTTCCAGCTTTTGTGTAGGTTGCTGCTATACATGGCCTTTCCGTTGACTACCACTGTGGGGAAGGCCACGCCTATGTTTTCTTTCCAGTTTAATTGGTCTTTGATTTCCCTCACCACATCGGCAACAGCTCCCGGAGTAGAGGGTTTTGGGGTAGCAATTCTAATTCGGTCCGATATAATCTTGCCTTTTTCGGTATCTACAATGGCTCCTTTTATACCACTACCGCCAACGTCTATTCCCAAAATTTCCATACAAACAGTTTAAAGGCGCACAATTTATTGCAAATATTCTAGGGCTGCAATTTAAGAGTGGCTAATCGTCTAATTCCTGAAGCAGGCTTTGGGTGTTGAGAGGCCGGGTATACATGGCTATTTCTCCCTGAGAATTGACAGGCCACTGTTCTTTGGGTTTGTCCCAATATAGCTCTACACCGTTGCCATCCGGATCGTTGAGATATAAAGCTTCAGATACTCCATGGTCTGCATAGCCGGTAAAAGGGTAGCCTTCATCTAACAGCCTGCTAAAAATAGTGGCCAAGTCTTTTCTAGTTGGGTAGAGAATGGCTGTATGAAAAAGCCCCGGATGGTGACTGGGCGCTGGAGGTTGACCCTTACTTTGCCAGGTGTTGAGGCCAATGTGATGATGATAACCTCCGGCTGAAATAAAGGCTGCCTGTGAACCCATGCGCTGTATAATTTCAAAACCAAGCAGGTGACAATAAAAGTGGATAGACTGGTCTAAGTCAGATACTTTTAAATGCACATGGCCAATTCTGGTGTTGGCAGGAATAGTATAATGGGTCATAAATGCAGATAATAGGGTTGTAGCAGCCCAACAAATTCTTTGGAGTATTCATTCCCCACCTCCCGAATGATAAAGTTTTGCTTTGTTGTATTGATTGGTGTTCGTCCAATACTCACCACTTCTCTAAAAAGAGCCGAGCCGGGCCGGTTATAGATACTCACTTTTTGCTGAGTATATAGGCCCAAATCCTTTGCCAGAGCTTCGAAAATCTGCATTGGTTGTGGAGGCAGAAGTATGTGCGCATTGCCCTTGGGAGACAACAAGCGATTGATGCAAACAGCTAACTGATGATAACCTAGGGTGTTGGTGTGTAGGGCCTGGTTTTTGGCAGAGTTTTCTCCCTGAAGATGATTTTCAAAAAACGGAGGATTGCTAATGATAAGGTCATAGGTCGTATTGGGCTCAAAATGGTCTATGTCTGTGTGGAAGAGTGACAATCTGTTTTTCCATGGCGAGCCGTAGAAGTTCTCACGCGCTTGTAGAAAAGCCTCATCGTTAATTTCTACAGCATCTATGGCGCACTGCGTATGCTGAGCTTTCATGAGCGCGAGCAGGCCGGTGCCAGTGCCAATGTCTAATATACGATTTGGATTATGAGGTTGTGAAAGCTGAGCAGAAAGTGCTCCAAAAATACAGGCTTCGGTGGTTACCTTCATGGCACATTGGGCCTGTTCTACTTTAAATTGCTTGAACCGGAAGAAGGTATTTGCCATGGCCGGGTTTACGTTTGAATGATTTAAGTTCAAAGCTCATTGAAAACAGAACCAACTTCCCCCAAATCTCCTAAAGGGAACTTGGATACACTGCTTGTCTTTGCCCACATTAGATTAAACTCTTATTTTGAACATTGAACCATCGACTTTGAGCTCTAAGAATAAAGCCCTGATTCAAAGCCTTCATCAATCAGCAGGTTGGAACCTTCTGCGGCTTGTACAGCCAGTTGGTCGCAACGTTCATTTTCAGGAATTCCTGCATGGCCTTTAACCCACTGAAAGCTCACCCGATGCTTGTTGTATATTTCAACAAAGCGTAGCCACAAATCTTTGTTTTTCTTGCCTTTAAAGTCTTTTTTAATCCAGCCCCAGAGCCAGCCTTTAGTTACCGAGTCTATGACATACTTAGAGTCTGAATAGATTTTGACGGGGGCATTGGGTACTTTTATAGCCTCCAGGCCAACAATAATGGCCAGTAGCTCCATACGATTGTTCGTGGTTTTTCGGTAACCCTGAGATATTTCCTTTCTGTGTTCTCTGAACTTCATGACAACCCCATAGCCTCCCGGTCCGGGATTGCCTCTGGAGGAGCCATCGGTGTAGATGGTGATCATAGGTTCGCAATATTGTCTTTGAAGAGCTTAATGGCAATGGAAAGCAGAATTATTCCGAATATCTTCTGCAAAATACCTATGCCGCCTTCACCAATTTTGCGCTCCAGCCAGTTGGTAGATTTTAAAACCAGATAAACAAACCCCAGATTAATAATTATACCGACAAGAATGTTGAGTTCATCGTATTCTGCCTTAATGGATATAAGGGTGGTTAGGGTTCCTGCCCCTGCAATTAAGGGGAAAGCTATGGGAACTACAGAGGTGTTGTTGGAGGCCGTGGGTTCATTCTTAAAGAAAGCCCTACCCAAAATCATTTCCATACCAATAATGAACATAATGATGGAACCGGCAATGGCAAATGAACCTACATCGATACCAAAAAGAGCAAGCAGGTTGTCTCCGGCAAACAGGAAGAGTATCATGAGGATGCCGGCTACTATAGTGGCTTTTTCGGATTGTACATGACCTACTTTTTTTCTTAGGTCAATAATAATGGGTATAGAGCCAAGAATGTCTATTACTGAAAAAAGAATCAGGGTTACGGATAGTATCTGTGTAAAGTCCAGCATGGCAAAAATGTTTTTGCAAAGCTAGGGAATAGGGCAAAGAATTAGGTTAAGTCTTTCTGTCGAAATCGTTACCTAAATGAACAAATCTTAACAATCCTTGAGATAGTAAAGAGCCATCTCGTAACCCTTCAATCCAAAACCGGTAATCATACCGGCACAATTGGCGGTGATCAGGCTTAGGTGACGGTACTCTTCACGGGCATGGATATTGGAAATGTGTACCTCAACCACCGGGGTTTTAATGGCAGCCACTGCATCGGAAATGGCTACAGAAGTATGGGTATAGGCTCCTGCATTCAGGATTATACCATCGTATGAAAAACCAACTTCGTGTAGTTTGTTGATCAGTTCACCCTCCACATTACTTTGGTAATACTCTAAATCCAGATCGCTGTGTTTTAGCTTCAATTCCTTAAAGTAATCTTCAAAACTTTTGTTTCCGTAGACACTTTTCTCTCTTACCCCAAGCAAATTCAGATTCGGACCGTTGATGATGATGATCTTCATAGGGCTAAAACTAAGACATTTTCCTCATTTTGGAATTGAAGAGATTCCGGACATTTTCCTTTCTCTATAATTTTGGAAGAAAATTTACGGAATGACGCTTCTGATGGAGCTAATTCATTAAACTTGAAAATGGCCTGGGATATATACATTCAGGAATATGAAAACTACCTTAAGCTCGAACGTTCGTTGAGCCCCAACTCTGTGGAAGCTTATGTGCGCGATGTATCGAAGTTTAAGCAGTTTCTGGAGTTGAATAACTCTGAAAAAACGGCTCAACAGGTTACCATGGTTGAGCTGCAGAACTTTGTAGAATTCATTAATGAGTTGGGAATGAGTGCCTATTCTCAGGCACGGATTATCTCTGGCCTAAAGTCGTTTTACAAGTTTTTGGTTTATGAAGGTGGTTTAGAAACAGACCCTACCGAACTTTTAGAGTCTCCTAAGCTGGGAAGAAAGCTGCCCGATACGCTTTCCGTTGAAGAAATAGATCAGATACTCGCGGCAATCGATCACTCTACTCCCGAAGGAATGCGTAATAGAGCCATGCTGGAGACTCTTTATAGTTCAGGACTCAGGGTTTCGGAGCTTACAGGCCTTAGACTGTCTAATGTGCATTTCGATGTGGGCTTTTTACGCATTTTAGGTAAGGGTAGTAAGGAGCGACTTGTACCGGTAGGCCGCGAAGCCTTAAAGTATATTCGTCTGTACATGGAAGAAGTACGCGTACACCTGGATATTAAGCATGGGCACGAGACGTTTATGTTTCTCAATAGAAATGGTAAGCAGCTTAGCCGTCAAATGGTCTTTATTATGATTAAAAATCTGGTGCAAAAGGCCGGCATCAAAAAGGCTATTAGCCCACATACCTTCAGGCACTCTTTTGCTACCCACCTGATAGAAGGAGGAGCCGATCTTCGGGCCGTACAGGAGATGCTCGGTCACGAGTCTATTACCACCACTGAAATTTATACCCACCTTGACAGGGACTACCTCAGGCAGGTGATTCAGGAATTTCATCCACGGAGTTAGTTCAGGGTTCAAAGTGGGGGGAAATGAGCTTGGGCAAGTGATGAAGCCAAGGGTTCATTAGAAAAATTGGTTTATGGTTTATAATCCCAAGTGATGGAAGGCATTATAAAGCCCACCTTTAAGCGAGAGTGGTAAGGAGGGGTAATTCCTCATTTAGTGGTCGACCCGGAATATTACGTTTGGAGCCTTGAACAGGTTATAATTTCTCTTCATAGGGATGTTTATCTTCTATAGTTACTCCCAGAACCCGGGCAATTGATCTGGCAGTTTGAATTACCTCGGAGTTGAAATTGGCATCTGATCGATCTATTTGAATCTTCTCGCCATTAAACAATACCAGATGTAGCGTGCACTCATCGATAACGTACTTGTTAGGATAATCGACAAGTACTTTTTTTACGTCATCAAATTTGATCCGCTTTTTGCCGTAGATGTCCGCTGTTCGCGTGTTTTTGGAAAAGGTAATTTTGCTGGAAGAGAATCCAGAAGTTAAATATTTAAACGCTTGGGGTATAAGTAGAAGCGGGACGAGATAAAAAATAAACCCCCAACTATCTGCAGTGCTTTTGTAACCTCGAATTAGAGCAACATACCATATGATGGTAAAAAGAAGAATAAGGTAGAAATTAACTTTAGCCCTTGCCGGATTCTTAATGATTGTAAGTTCAGTGTTTGTATTTGAAACAATATACCGTTTTAACATTCGAATAATTTAAAATCACCAAATCCGAGCATTAATAAAAAAATACAGACAGCCACTTTGTACCATAAACTATAAGCCATGAACCAACAAGCCCCAAACTATAACCACCGCTTGCGCTTGAAGTAGTAGATCATGCCTGCCGCAACAATAACAATAGCTCCCCAGAAAATGGGGTAAGAGTATTTATAACTTAGTTCCGGCATGTGCTCGAAGTTCATTCCATATATACCCGCCATAAAGGTGAGTGGAATAAACACCACAGAAAAAATAGTGAGCACTTTAAGCACATCATTTAATTTATTGGTCATGTGCGTGTGGTAGGTGTTGAGGTTGTCGTTTATGGTTTCCCTGTATACCTCAATGGTTTCAGTAACATTGGTTATATGGTCGTGTAAGTCTTTTAAGAAAGGGCGTGTTTTTTTGTCAATGACCGGAAGATCCGATTTGTTGAAGCTAATCACCGTATCGCGCAGTGGCCGGGCAAAGCGCCTCAGATAGTTAACTTCTTTTTTACTCAGGTTCAGGTCGTTGAGAATGCCCTTATTGTAGTTGCCCAGTAGCCGGGCCTCTTGCTCATTAATTTCATCGCCATACTCTTCAATAATCGCCAGGTAGTGGTCCACAATTACATCGAGTAAGGCAAAGGCCAAATAGTCCGATCGTCTGGTTCGAATACGCCCTTTAGCATTACGAAGCCTGTTTCTTACACCATCGAAAATATCGCCCGACTTTTCCTGAAAGGTAATGATGTAGCCTTCACCCACAATCATACTCACTTGCTCAGAGATAATGGCTTCCTGAGCGGTTCGGAACATCTTAGTAGCAATAAAGAAATGGTCGTCATATTCATCGAAAGTAGGCCGCTGGTGTACATTCAGAATGTCTTCCATAGCCAGGTTATGAATATTAAAAGCTTCGCCAATGGTCTTAATATACTCCGTGTCGTGTAGGCCTACCACATTGAGCCAGGCTACATGCCCGTTGCCTTTCACGGTAGATACTTCACTAAGATTAAGGCTACGCTCTTCCAGATGGTCGGTATTAAACATTATTAGGTCCAGACTTACCTTGTCTACATGCTGCTCGCCCGTATAAATTAGCGAGCCGGGCATTTGGTTGAGCTTTTTAGAAACTACACTGGTTTCAGCTTTCTTTTTTCTTCGCCTCCTTATAGACAATAGTTCGGTAGGGGAAAGGTATTTCAATTCCTTCACGATCGAATCTTTCTTTGATTGACTTATTAATATCGCACTTTAATTCAAAACCCTTCATAGGGTCTTCTGTCCATACACTAGCCCTAAGGTTTATGCTCGACTCTCCAAAATCGATAAGGCGCACCACTACAGGCGGCACTTTACGGGCCTTGTCTTCATCGCTGCGCTGGTCAATAAAATGGCGATGCTTCATGGCCTCTTGTTGAATGATCTTTATGGCCAGGTCTATGTCAGAGTCATAACTGATACCATAGAATATATGGTTGCAGACCTTTTCATCTACAATATTAAAATTATGAATGGTTTCGGCACTTATTACAGAATTGGGAATAACCAGTCTTTTGTTTTCAAAATCGCGGATTACGGTGTGCCTTAGGGTAATATCTTCTACCACCCCGGAGTAGCTGGAGCTTATTTTAACGATATCGCCTACTCTGAAGGGTTGAAAAATAACAATGAAGATACCGCTCACTATATTGGAGAAGGCGGCCTGGGAGGCAAAACCAATAATGGCGGCTATAATACCCGCACCAGCAAAAAGAGTTACACCTAGTGTTTTGAGCTCATCGATGGTAAGAAAAATAACAATGAGGGCTATGGTGTAAATAATAAACCCCAGGGCATTGCTCAAAAATGTGTATTTGG
Organism: Roseivirga sp. UBA1976; assembly: GCF_002336325.1. Lineage (NCBI taxonomy): Bacteria > Pseudomonadati > Bacteroidota > Cytophagia > Cytophagales > Roseivirgaceae > Roseivirga > Roseivirga sp. UBA1976. The sequence goes on from NZ_DDDQ01000180.1 coordinate 22,211, forward strand.
TGGGGTCTACCCTCATTTCATCGCTCGACTTATTGATGAATTTTTTGAGAATAGCCCTAAGCATTCGCAACAAAATATAGGCAATAAAGAATATGCCTATGACGTAGCTGGCTAGGTTTACCCAACCGTATGATGTATAATTTAAGAATTCAAAAGGTAATTCCATCAGGCTTGATTAAGGTTAAATGTCATTACCGGAATATCTGACCTGGTAATGAGGTACTCTGTAATGTTTCCCTTAATAAGATCGCGCAGCGACTCGGAGTGTTTCGAAAACAGAGCGATCATGTCCGATTCGTAGAAGTCTGCTGCGTTGAGCAATCCTTTCTGAAGCTGCTTGGTATTATATACATGCAGCTGATGTCCGCTGAGCCCCTGTTTTTCGAACCAGATTCGACTGCGTTTTCTAATTTGTGGCGTGGTATGAAAATTGGCGGGAGTGTTTACAAATACAAACTGTAGTTCGCTCTCAAACTTTTGTGCAAAGGCCAGCAGGTCATTCATTTTTTGAGTGCAGTCATCCTCTAAATTCGTAGGCACCAATATTCGGTTAGGGCTAAAGGTCTCATCAGTGTGGTTTACCGTGATTACCGGGTTTTGAGCCAGTTTGGCGATACGCTCCGGGTGGGTTTTCTTAAGGAACTCATCGAACCGCTGGTGTTCGTAGTTGCCCACTATGGTCAGGTCATAGCCTTCCTCGGCCACCAGCTCGGCAATCTTATCGGGCGAACTGTCAATCTTTAATTTATATGAGATTTTCAACCCTTCTGATTCGAGCTTCTCCATGTACTTTTCCATCTTGCGCTCGTTCTGCTCTATAATCTCTTCCAGAAACTTTTGCCCTGTTTTAGACTTACTCTTGTATATACCCAGTTCGTCCATATATACCGCCAGGGCAGCCTTTACTACATGAATAAGCGCAATTTCTGCATTGGTTTTTTTGGCAATGCACTTGGCTACATCCAGAGCTTTTATGGTTTTGTCCGTAAAATCTACCGGCACAAGTATCTTCTCGTACATCTATCTTAAGATTTTTATCAAATTCAGACATATTCGAGTAATCGCCAAAACAATTTTTGGAAATAGTTGAAAGGGTAGCTTAAAATTTCAATTCTGCTTCAACTCACTTATTTTTGCCCGAAATCTTCAGCCTTGTATAAGTTTCTCATTCGTCCGTTTTTATTTCTCAAGAATCCAGAGCCGGCTCACTATTCTACATTCAACCTGATAAAGAAAACATTTAGCTGGCCGGGTGTTCAGGCTATGTGTCGTGCTTTATTTCGATACGAGCATCCTGACCTACAGGTAGAGTGCATGGGGCTCAAGTTTCCAAACCCTGTGGGGTTGGCAGCCGGTTTCGATAAAGATGCGCGCCTTTTCAACGAGTTAGAGGCATTTGGATTTGGGTTTATTGAAATAGGAACTCTTACCCCCAGACCTCAGGAAGGTAACCCCAAACCCAGGTTGTTTAGGCTGCCCGATGATAAAAGCCTTATCAATCGTATGGGATTTAATAATGAAGGGGTGGAGGCTGCGATTGAACGGCTCAGAAAGAAGAAAACCCGCGTTCTAATTGGAGGAAACATTGGCAAAAACAAAGTAACCCCCAACCACGAGGCGGTAGAAGATTACGTGTATTGCTACAACGCCCTACTGCCTTATGTAGATTACTTTGTGGTAAATGTGAGTTCGCCCAATACTCCCAACCTGAGAGAACTACAAGATAAGGAGCCTCTTACTGCGCTGCTCAATACCTTGCAAGATCGCAAGCGGCAAGCCGGGGCCAGTCAACCTATTTTGCTTAAGATTGCTCCCGATTTAACTACCTCACAATTAGACGATATTATTGATATTGTAAAGGAAACGGGCATTGATGGTGTTATAGCCACAAACACTACTATAGACCGCACGGGGCTAAGCACTCCGGCAGAAACAGTTGAGCAAATAGGAGCCGGAGGTTTAAGCGGTGCTTCCGTAAGGTCAAAGTCTACCGAAGTTATTCGTTACTTACACACCAAATCGGCCGGAGCTTTTCCAATCATCGGGGTAGGGGGTATATCTACTGCCCGCGATGCCATTGAGAAGTTGGAGGCAGGCGCAACGCTCGTTCAGGTATACACAGGGTTTATTTACGAAGGCCCGGCAATGGTGAAGAAAATTAACAAAGGAATTCTTCGTTGGAAAAAAGCGCACGATAGAGGCTAGTGCCAATGTGCGGTTTCCAAAATTCATTTTAACTTCGTACAAACTGGTTTAAAATTTTTCAATGGCCCAAAATACCTACAAGTCCAATACATTTAAGAGTAACCAGGGAAAACAGGCTAAGGCTAAAAAGAAGCTATCGCTAAATCTTAAAATCCCCTTTTTAAAGGATAGAAGGTTTCAGCTCTCTCTCGGGTTCTTTCTGTTGTTGGCTTCGGTATTCATTTTCCTCTCTTGTTTCAGCTATTTGTTTACGGGTAAGGCCGATCAGAGTGTTGTAGAAGCCTTTTTCGATAAAGGAGAATCTGTAAAATCTTTGGGGCAAGAGGCAGCCAACTGGATGAAGCTTCTGGGGGCACTCACAGCCCATAAACTCATCTTCTCGTGGTTCGGAATTGGGGCGTTCCTTATTCCTCCCTTCCTGTTCATTCTGGGGTATAAGATTGTGTGGGGCAAAGAACTCATGAAAATTTCACGGGCTTTGGTTACAACCCTGTTCTTCTTAGTATGGATAAGCCTGCTTATGGGATCAATGATCCGGTCAGACGATTCTGTTTCGGAGTGGAGTTTCTACTCCGGGGGTATGGGATACGAGCTTTCGTTATTCTTCGATGGTCTTTTAGGCTATGGTACCATTCTCTTTCTGGCCTTTACTCTATTGGTGTATGTTATCTTCTTCTTTAACATTACCGAGGTGTTGAGCCTGAAAAAAGCTGCAGTAGGGCCTGTTGAGAAAGACAACTCAATGCCAGAAAGCAAAAGCACAGTAACAGAACCGGAAAGTGAGGAAGAAGAAGCTCAAGAAGATATGGAAGAAGAGCCTGAAGAAGCACTCGAAAACTGGGTGGTAACCGTAAAAGACGAAGACGAAGCAGACTCGGAACCGGAAAAGGAAGAATCGGCTCCAACCATAAACCTTTCTACTACTCCGGCCCAAAATACACCAAAGCCTCAAGTGGAAGAGAAGACCGATGAGCTAGAATTGGAGATTGCTCCGGTAAACACCCCACAGCCCAAGAGTCAGGACAAAGAGCCCGCTTTTGAGGTAGAAATAAAAGAAGCCTCAGAAAAGTTGGTGGAAAAGGCAGGACACTACGACCCAACACTGGACTTACCTAAATTCCAGTTTCCGAATGTAGACCTACTAAATGAATATTCAACGGGTAAAATACAGGTAACCAAAGACGAGCTTCAACAGAATAAAGACAAAATTGTAGAAACGCTTACCAACTTTAAAATTGGCATAGCCAGTATTAAAGCAACCATTGGCCCTACCGTGACCCTATATGAAATAGTGCCGGAAGCAGGGGTTAAAATTTCGAAGATCAAAAACCTGGAAGACGATATTGCCTTGAGCCTAAGTGCATTGGGTATTCGTATTATTGCCCCAATTCCGGGAAAAGGCACCATTGGTATAGAAGTGCCCAATAAAAACAAAGAAATGGTCTCCATGCGCTCGGTTATTTCAACCGATAAGTTCATGAATTCCGATATGGCGTTGCCTATTGCGCTGGGCAAAACCATTACCAACGAAATATTTGTAACCGACCTGGCCAAAATGCCCCACCTGCTAATGGCCGGAGCTACAGGTCAGGGAAAGTCCGTGGGGCTAAACGTTATACTTACTTCCCTGCTGTACAAAAAGCATCCGTCTCAGCTCAAATTTGTGTTGGTAGACCCTAAAAAGGTGGAACTTACGCTCTTCAATAAGATTGAGCGGCACTATCTGGCCAAGTTGCCCGACAATGAAGAACCCATTATTACCGACACCAAAAAAGTAATCTACACACTAAACTCCCTGTGTATAGAGATGGATCAGCGCTATGATCTGCTAAAAGATGCGGCTTGCCGAAACATTAAGGAGTACAACAAGAAGTTTGTAGACCGAAAGCTCAACCCCGAAAAAGGACATCGCTTCCTGCCTTATATTGTGTTGGTTATCGATGAGTTGGCCGACTTGATGATGACAGCCGGTAAAGAGGTGGAAACCCCCATAGCTAGGCTGGCACAGTTGGCAAGAGCCATTGGTATACACCTGGTAGTGGCCACACAACGACCGTCTGTCAATGTAATTACCGGTATTATCAAGGCCAACTTCCCCGCACGTCTCTCGTTCAGAGTAACCTCTAAAGTGGATTCACGAACTATTTTGGACGCTGGAGGGGCCGATCAGCTCATTGGGCAGGGAGATATGCTACTGTCTATGGGTTCCGATATTATAAGATTGCAGTGTGCATTTGTAGATACGCCCGAAGTAGACGAAATTTGTGAATTCATTGGTTCTCAAAGAGGTTATGACTCAGCCTATCTGCTGCCCGAGTTTGTGGGCGAAGATGAAGGTGGAGGAAGAGCCGATGTAGACCTGTCGGAAAGAGATGCTCTGTTCGATGAAGCTGCCCGCCTTATTGTCGCACACCAGCAAGGAAGTACCAGCTTGATACAGCGTAAGCTCAAATTGGGATACAACAGGGCTGGCCGACTGATTGATCAGTTGGAGGCAGCCGGAATTGTTGGCCCGTTTGAAGGAAGTAAAGCCAGAGAGGTTTTAATTCCCGATGAATACAGTTTGGAACAGTTATTGAACAACCTGGGCAATAACTGATTTCGAGAAATTGATAAAAGAATGAAAAGAGTATTAATTGTGATGATTTGGATGGTTGCCTCCTTGGCAGCTGTGGGGCAAAATCAGGATCCGAAAGCCATTTTAGACAAAATGAGTTCGGTCTATAAAGCCATGCCAGGCTTTGAAATAGGGTTCGTGCAAAAAATTCTTAACGAATCGGAAGTTGTGGCCCGGTTAACCGGTGAGGCTTCGGTATCGAAAGAGAAGTTTCGTATAAAGTTTCAAGATCAGCATATCTATTGCAATGGCACTGTGCTATGGACCTATCTTGTAGAGTCTCAGGAATTGACCATTAGTAATTTTGAGCCGGAGGAAGCCGTCATTAACCCCTCCAATGTGTACGACATTTATAAGCAGGGCTTTAGCTTCAATTATAAAAGGCAAGACTCTATAAATGGTGAGCTTGTTCATGTTATAGAGCTAATTTCTACCGATAAGGAATCTGACTTTACCAATGTGATCATGTATATCGGTCAGAAAGACTCTTACCTAAAGGCGTGGGATCTCATTGATTATGACGGAGCCAAGACTGCTTTTGAAGTCTCAAAGTTTACGCCCAACAAAACCTTTCCACAGGGATTTTTCGAGTTTGACGAAGAAAAGAACCCGGTTCAATACAAAGAAGACCTTCGTAATTAATGAACAAAAAACAACTGTTTGATCAAATCAGAGCCAAGGCATCTTATTTGTGCGTGGGTCTTGATAGCGACATTCATAAAATTCCGGAACACCTACGAAAAGCGGACGATCCGCTTTTTGAGTTTAATAAGCAGATTATAGATGCAACCATAGACTATGCTGTGGCATATAAGCCCAATATAGCCTTTTATGAAGCGCATGGACTCAAAGGTTGGGAAAGCCTTATGAAAACCATAGCCTATTTGCCCGATGATGTGTTTATAATTGCCGATGCCAAGCGTGGAGATATTGGTAACACTTCCAAAATGTATGCCCGTGCATTTTTTGAGCAAATGAATTGTGACGCCATTACTGTTGCTCCATACATGGGAGAAGACTCAGTAAAACCTTTTCTGGACTTTCCTGAAAAATGGGTCATTCTATTGGCTCTTACTTCTAATGCAGGGGGTAAAGACTTCCAAAATCTTGCCCTTACAGAAGGTGATCAACTCTATGAGCGAGTGTTAAAGAAAAGCCAGGATTGGGGCTCAGACGAAGAACTCATGTATGTAGTTGGGGCTACCAAAGCGGAGGCCCTTACCAATATTCGCCAGATTGTTCCTAATCATTTTTTGCTCGTGCCCGGGGTAGGAGCGCAAGGCGGGAGCTTGTCTGAGGTTTCAAGGTACGGTCTTAATAGCCAGTGTGGGCTTCTTGTCAACTCTTCTCGGGGCATTATTTATGCCGATGGGAGCGAGTCGTTTGCATTTGTAGCAGGTAGCAAAGCCCGTGAGCTTCAGCAAGAAATGGCTAACTATTTGGAAAAATATTGCTAGATTCATCGGTGTAAGCACACACCGATGATCAAAGAAGACTTTCTACACTTCGTTTGGCAACATCAGTATTTTAACTCCAAAGCACTTAGGACAACCTCCGGTGAACCGGTTGCTGTTATAAAACCCGGAGTGGTAAATCAATTAGCTGGTCCTGACTTTAAGGAGGCATTGGTCGATGTGAACGGAATTCAATGGGCTGGCTCAGTCGAAATTCACATCAAATCCTCCGACTGGAAAGCTCATAAGCATCAAGGCGACCCGAACTACAGCAATGTGGTACTGCATCTGGTTTACTTCAACGACTATCAGGTTTGTGACAACGAAGGTAAACCCATTCCTACGGTAGAACTTAAGGGCCTTATAAAGCCCGGCTTACTCAACCGATATCAGCAAATTATTGAAAGCAATAACCCAATTGCCTGTGCCGAACTTTTTCCAAAGGTGCGCTCAGTTACCAAGCTAGCCATGCTGGAAGCTGCCCTGATTCAACGGCTGCAACGCAAAGGAGCACTTTTTAAGGAGTTACTTGTTAGGAATAAGCAAGACTGGGAGCAATCAGTCTATGAGTGGCTTGCACAGGGCTTTGGTTTCAAAACCAATGCTCAAAGTATGCTGGCTCTGGCACAGACTGTTCCGTTGCGTGTATTGCGCAAGCACAGCGACTTGAAGCAGTGGGAGGCATTGCTTTTTGGGGCCAGCGGGTTACTCAATACCCGTCACACCTCATCCTATGCCTATGAGCTAAAGCGAGAGTATACCTTTTTGGAGAGAAAATACGCTATCAATTCGCAGTTAAGTTTCAACCAATGGCATTTCTCGGGGGTTCGGCCAACCAACTTTCCAACCGTACGAATAGCCCAATGGGCGGCACTTGTACATAAAAACCATAGTCTCTTTTCCCTATTCACAGACTTTTCCAATACCCGAGAACTACAAAAACGCTTGCAGGTACAGCAAAGTACATATTGGCAGCAGCACTTCAACTTTGGGGTTGAAAACAAGCAAGGCAACGATCGTCTCTCCAAGTCTGCCATCTCCAATCTCATGATTAATACAGTAGCTCCGTTGTTGGTAGCCTATTCCGAATACAAAGACGAAACCGATATGTTGGAGCAAGCCATGAATGTGCTCATGAGTTTGCCGGTAGAAAACAACCATATTATTCGTAGTTGGTATGAATTGGGGTGGAATGTCAACTCGGGCTTCGACACTCAGGGTTTAATTGAGTTGTACAACGAGTATTGTAAGCACAACAATTGCCTCAAGTGTAAAATTGGAGTAGAACTCATTCGGTCTTAAAGGTGCTGAGCCTCAGTAGCTCAAGAAGCTTTTGCCATAACTTACTTTTTGCCATGAAAAGCCCTAACTTTGCAGCCCGCAAATAAAAGCTATGGAAAATCCTGTTATAATTTTTGGTGCCAGCGAACTGGGAAGAGCAGCAGTAGAGATATTTGAGAGCAACGATATCATCGTTTATGGCTTTCTGGACGACAAGGAGGAGCTGCATGGTCAAACCATTGGAGAGCTGGCCATTTTGGGGCATACCGAAGACGATGGCTTTTTAAAGTTGATCGGTAAAAAGTGTGAGGCATTTATTGCCGTAGACGATCGGCCTTTGCGAAAAGGGCTGGTAGAGCTTATTAAGACAAGGCGAAAAATGATGCCCGTAAACGCCATTCATAGCAATACAGAAATTGCTCCCTCGGCTCATGTAGGCCATGGAGAGTTCATCAATAGTGGAGTGGTAATTGGTGCCAATGCCCGTATTGGCGACCATTGCATTATTCATACCAATGCCACTATCGATTATAGCGCCAAATTGGGCGATTTGGTGCAGGTGGGAGCCGGCTCAGTTATTGGTAGCGAGGCCGAGATAGGCGAAAACGTATTTATTGGTTCGGGAGCAACCATAGTACCGGGTATTAAAATAGGTAAAAACGCCCGAATAGGGGCCGGTTCGGTAGTAGTGGCCAATGTGGAAGAAGGCCTAACGGTATTTGGAAATCCGGCCAAAGCAGTTTAGTGTTCAAAGGTTCAAGTTCATAGTCGACTTGAAACGTGGAGTATAAAATTTTGAACTAGAAATTCACCCTACAAGCAATAGGGCAGAACATATGGAAAAGAAGTATTCAATATTATTGTATTACTGCTACGCTCAAATCGAGGATTATGAAGCGTACAGAGAAGAACATCACCTCTTTTGTATTGAAAACAACCTTAGAGGAAGAATCATTATATCTCCTGAAGGCCTGAACGGAACGGTATCGGGGTTAAAGGAAGATTGTGAGCGCTACATGGATTATGTAAAGTCAGATCCGCGCTTTGCCGATACAGAATTTAAAGTGGAAGCGCACGACCAAATGGCTTTTGCCAAATTGCATGTACGCGTAAAACCTGAAATAGTACACTCCAGTCTTCGGCATATTAACCCCAGAGAAAGAACCGGGGCTTATGTAGAACCCATTGAGTTTAAAAAAATTCTTGAGGAGCAACCGGAAGATACCGTTATCCTAGACGTACGAAGCAATTACGAACACAATGTAGGTCGATTTAAAAATGCTCTTACACTCGATATTGAGAACTTTCGCGACTTTCCTCAAAAAGTGAAAGAGCTGGAACACTTAAAGGGTAAAAAGATTGTAACCTACTGTACGGGAGGTATTAAATGCGAAAAGGCAAGTGCATACCTTTTAGAACAAGGGTTTGAAAACGTGTATCAACTGCATGGAGGTATAATAAAATATGGGCTGGAAGCCGAGGGTAAAGACTTTGAAGGCAAGTGCTATGTATTTGATAATCGCATTACGGCCGATGTAAACAAGGTCAACCCGACCATCGTTTCGCGATGCCATATTACCGGAAAACCTACCGATCGAATGGTGAACTGTGCCAATCCGGAGTGCAACGCGCACATACCCATGTCGGAAGAAGCAGGGTGGCTAATGGACGGGTGTTGCTCTGAGGAGTGCCGAAAGAACCCGACCAGAAGACCATACGATGGCACCGGTTATTACCAAAAAAATACCAACCACTATAACCCTTTGAAAGGGGTTAAGAGAGAGCCCGCAAAAATTGTTCGATGACATCACGCAGAATTCCAGAATCTGAGCTCATTCTCAACCCAAATGGTAGGATATATCATTTGAACCTGGAACCTGATATGGTGGCAGATACCATAGTGGTTGTGGGCGATCCGGAACGAGTGCCTAAAGTGAGTCGCTATTTTGATAAAATAGACTTACAGATCAACAACCGTGAACTGGTTACTCATACAGGGTTTCTGGGTGGAAAGCGAGTGTCGGTGATAAGTTCCGGCATGGGCACAGACAACGTTGAGCTGCTCATGACGGAGTTGGATGCTCTGGTGAATGTAGACTTTCAAACTCGAACGGTCAGAAAAGAACTGCGTCAGTTAAAAATTGTGAGGGTTGGAACATCAGGCTGTATGCAGCCTGATATTCCATTAGATACCCTTTTGGTTTCCAGAGCGGCACTGGGATTGGATAGCCTCATGAGTTTCTATGAGCGAAGCACAAGTGAAGAGCAACAAATCACGGAAAATAAGATTCAGAGAGTGCTGGAACTTCCTTTTAAACCTTACATAGCTGAGGGTTCGGAGGTGCTTTTCGATTTGTTTAAAAGTACAATGTATACGGGCGTTACAGTAACTGCGCCCGGTTTTTATGCACCTCAGGGGCGCGAAATAAGATTGCGACCTAAGCTTCCCGGCTTTTTAGAAACTCTGGCTAAAACCGATACCCCTTGGGGAAGGTTTACCAATTTTGAAATGGAAACAGCAGGCTACTACGCCATGGCACAATTGCTGGGTCATGAAATGATTAGTCTGAATGCCCTTATAGCCAATAGAGCCCAGGGTACCTTTTCTGCTCAGGCAGAAAAAACTACTCAGAAGCTTATTGAGCTTACGCTGGATAAGCTCAGTTCTTTTTAGGTTTTAAATTACCCTGAATGAGTAGATTGAATTCCACACAGGTGAGTACACCATTGGTAGAATAGGGGCAGGTTTTGTAGAGTATTTCACCGAATTGGTCTCTTCGGGTTATTACATCATCTCCCTTACAAACCGGGCAGACAATGTGATCTTTCTCGTCACAATTAATAGTGTTCAGATAGAAAAACTTGGCGTTAACATCGGCCACACTCCCCGTGCTTCGGTTGTTTCTAAAAGCCTCTTCGGCCTTTTCCAGCAAATCGAGTGTTTCGCGAGAGTACTGGCCTCGGCTCCCCTTCAACTCTAAATACTTATTGAGCCAATCAATGCTTTGGGCATATTTATTCAGGTAGAAAGAGTTTTTACCAAAGAAAAAACAGAAATCGGCTGAGAGCACATCAATTTTTTCCAAAGCCGTCATAAAGAGATCATCCGCTTTACTATACTGGCCAAGGTCCATAAAATAGACGGCCGAATCGATATGTCTTCGGGGGTCAGTGGTTTGCTGTGCATTTCCTTGTGAAAGCCCAAACACGCAGAGATAAAAGGAGATGAATAGAAGCTTTTTCATGAGAAACAATGTTCCGCAAAAATACCAAACTCTACAAACTAAAAAGCCTCGGAAAACCCGAGGCCTAACTACTTAACAGTATTTAACTCTTTTGGTGTAAGATTTATTTACTAGTGCCCTTTTTCTTTGGCAACGCAATTTTCTTGCCCGCAAGACTATAAATACCAAGACCGGTGGCAATTACAGCAGCTGTGAGTAAAATAGTTTTTGTTTTCATTTTATTTGTGATCTCCCTGTTTTAAGACAATGATTGTACCAAATTTGTTACAGTCGTCAGAAATTATTCTTTTGTCTTAGAAAAGTCTCATCTCTAACACACTCATACAACGCAAAACCCCTACCGGTTGGATTCATTTTTTAAAGAAATTTTTCCATTGGTCATTTATCCGTTTTTGGCGGTTGAATTCTTTCTTATTTTGACCTTCCTGAGAATCAAATGGATATGAAAAAACTACTAACCTTTGTATGTGCACTGGGTATGGCCTTGCTAATGACTCCGCTAAAGGCTCAACAGGCCCCTCCGGCCATTGATACCCGAATTTATGACATAATCTCATCTGTGTCAGCCGATCGAATTGAAGCAGATATTCGAAAACTGGCGGGTTTTGGTACGCGGAATACCTTTTCCGATACGGTTTCCGATACCCGTGGTATTGGAGCGGCCAGGCGATGGATAAAAGCCGAATTCGAAAAAATATCACAAGCCTGTGGAGGATGTTTAGAAGTGTTTTATCAAAAAGACCTGGTGACTACCGAAATGGGAAACAGAGTACCGAAAGATGCCTACATAGTAAATGTGGTAGCGGTTTTACGAGGAACAGACAATCCAAACAACTACGTAATGATGTCGGGCGATATCGACTCCAGAGCGTCTAATACTATGGATTATGAAGTAGATGCTCCCGGAGCGAACGATAATGCATCAGGCATGGCCGGCACCCTTGAGGCTGCGCGGGTGCTCTCTAAGAACAAGTTTAAAAACAGTATTGCCTTTGTGGGGCTTTCCGGTGAAGAACAAGGATTGTTTGGAGGGGCAGGGTTGGCTCGCTATGCCCAGGAAAAAGGCTGGAATATAATCGGTGTGCTTAATAACGATATGATTGGCAACATTGAAGGAGTGGATGGGGTAATTGATAACCGAAGTTTCAGAATATTTTCTGAGCCAACACCCGCCAACGAAACAGACCGTGAACGTGCCTCTCGCAGATTTACAGGGGGAGAAGTGGATGGTAACTCCAGGCAATTGGCAAGGTACATACACAAGCAGGTATTGACCTATATGCCCGAGATGAATCCAATGATGATATATCGGTTGGACAGGTTCGGACGAGGAGGTCATCATAGACCATTCAATGATTTGGGCTATGCCGGTGTAAGAATTATGGAGGCACACGAAAACTACAACCGACAACACCAGAACATTCGTGAAGAAAACGGAATTAAATACGGAGATGTAATCGAAGGAGTGAATTTTGACTATGCGGCCAAGCTCACTGCGGTAAATGCCATCTCTCTCGCTGGTCTGGCCTGGGCGCCTCCCGCCCCTGAAGAAGTAAGAATTGGAGGTGCAGTGCAGCCTTCTACCACTTTACAATGGAAGGCATCGGACGATTCGGATGTAGCCGGATATAAGATTTACTGGAGACTGACCACTTCCCCAACATGGGATAATTTTGTGTATGTAACAGGTGTCAATGAACATACGCTGGAAGGTATTGTTATAGACAACTATTACTTTGGAGTGGCTGCCGTGGGTAAAGATGGCAATGAGTCTACGGTTGTATTCCCTTATCAGCAGATTAGAAGAAGGTAACAACCTGCCCTGGTTCGTAAAATCTCCACGGGTTAGCTAATCGGTGGAGACTTTTTTTATTCTGGAGTGGAACCTTTAATCGTTATCTCTTTCAGGAAATTTAACCTTACCGTATTCATCTACTGTGGTAATGAGTACTACTCCATTGGCGCCTCTAAAGCCCATGGGAGCTCCATCTTTCATCACATTTATGGCCTTAATTTCTTCGGGTCGTAGCACCGAAATGTCTTGCCATATTTGCCCGTCTACCAGATATAGGGCGGTGTTGTTGCCATCGTTGCTGAAGTACTGAATGTCTCTGATGATTATGCGTTTCTCACCCAATACGTTTTCAATACGTACGCCCGGGAATTTACCAGCGATCAGCGTGAAAATGTCGGGATAAGTGTGGTAGTCATTGTTGTATTCCAAAAAATTACTGGTGGCGTAAGTCAGTGACTCTCGGGTAAGATGTCCCGAACCAATAGCCACTTCGGCATTTCGTTCACCTTCCAGAAAGAGCATTTTTATATTAAGCTGTTCTCCGGTAGTAACCCGCTTCACCAGTTTTTTAAATCCTGAGCCTTCAAAAACCAGCTTATCGTCTGCTTTGCATTCTAAACTGAATTCACCTCTCATATTTGTGGTGGTAGTTTTTTTAGACTTCTTGGCGGTGACTTTAATGTTGGCAACAGGGGTGTCCTTAAAAGCGAAGACCTTACCGCTTACTTGACCTTCTTGAGCCAGGCTGAGCATAACCGTCAATACCAACAGACAAATGGATAGAGCTATCTTCTGCATGTTTTAATTTATAGAGTTAGGGTTGCTTACATAAGTCCGCATGACGTATGTTTTGACACTTTGCCACTAATTGTGTCTTCACAAATGGCTTTTACAAAGTGCTGTGAAGGCACAGCTTGTAGCTTAAGTGAGCTATTTAGTTTATGTGATCTAAATAAGTAACCCTCTTAATTTATTAAAATATGAGCAGCGAGTCAAAAGATATTGATAGTCAGTGTGTTGATTTATACGTGATCGGCCCACCAGGCATCATCATGGGTGTCTGTTACACCGAAAATTTGCCCCGGAGGTGGTGCGGTTACCATTAGGTTGTCTTTGCGGCCTGCGGCCACAAACTGCTCGGCAGGTTCGGTCCAGCTGTGTTGTGCCAAGGCAAAAGCACCCCAGTGTACGGGCATGGCTTTAGAAACCTTTGCCTCCTTTGCCGCTAGCACCGCTTCTTGCGGAAACATGTGTATTTGATGCCAGTTTTCGTTGTATTGGCCGCATTCCATAAACCCAAAATCGAAGGGACCAAGACGATCTCCTACCTGTTTGAAATGCTTTCCATAACCGCCATCACCACTAAAGTATATGTTTTCATGAGGCGTTTTAATAGCCCAACCACCCCAGAGCGACTGGGAACGATCGGTAAGGCCTCGGCCGGAAAAATGCCGCGAAGGAGTAAAGGTTATTTCAATACCCTCAAAAACCGAATGTTGCCACCAATCGAATTCTTTGATGTTCGACTCAGAAATGCCCCAGTGTTTCAGATGTCTTGCACAGCCCAGAGCTACATAATATTGCCTGATTTTAGGTTTAAGCTTTTGCAGGGTTGCCAGATCCAAGTGGTCATAGTGATCATGGCTAAGTAGCATCAGGTCTATGGTCGGAAAATCATCGACCAGTTTGAGGGTGTCTGTTGAAAAGCGTTTGGTTTTGAATGGCGCAATGGGCGAAGCATCAGCCCCCAGCATTGGGTCAATCAGGATAGTCTTACCCATAATGCGCATCAGAATAGCCGAATGACCATACCACACCATTTGTGCTTTTGAAGGTTCAGCAAAAAACATCTCTCTATTGAATGGCGGTATAGGGAGAGGCTGTTTCGGTACTCTGCCTTTGGTTTTAAAAAATTGTTTGTAAAGGATTACCGGCAACGTACGCCAGTCAATATTCATACTGGTTTCTTCAAGGTTTTGAAATCGGCCATTGAGCCAATGGTTCGATTGGGCGTACTGATTTTTCAGTTCGGTGGTCAACCGGCCTCCAAATTGTTTCAACATATATGGCAACTTAAGTCAAGAGTTTCCTCACCCATCGAAAATAGCGAAACGGAGGGTATCGGAAAGGTAAATCTATCCATGTAGGTGACTTCATAAAGGAGCGTACATGGGAAAAAGTTTCATAACTGTGTTTTCCGTGGTAGTGCCCCATTCCGCTTATTCCAACACCTCCAAAAGGTAGAGAGTGGTTAGATATATGAATGAGTGTGTCGTTTAGGCAGGCACCGCCTGAAGTGGTCTCGCGAAGTAATTGCTTGTTGGTTGCCGAATCGCCAAAGTAGTAAGCGGCCAAAGGTTTGTCTCGCGAGTTAATAAAGTCAATCGCTTCCTGAATCTGACTATAAGTAATTACAGGAAGTATTGGGCCAAAAATTTCTTCCTGCATTACGGGAGCATCAGCCTCTGCAACCTCTAAAAGTGTAGGGCTGATGAATTTGCTTTCCCTATTTACATTTCCTCCATACAGAACTTTCCCCTGATTGAGGTAATTGGCTACACGATCGAAGGCTTCAGGGGTAATCATACGGGCCAGGTAGTTGCTTTCTTCCGGTTGTTCACCAAAAAAGCTTTTCCAGTGATACTTGATACCTTCAACCAACTCGTCTTTAATGCTCTCATGCACGAGCAGGTAGTCAGGAGCAATACAAGTCTGACCCAGATTGACTGTTTTGCCCCAGGCAATACGTTTTGCCGCAAGATTTACTTTGGCCGAATGGTCTACTACGCAGGGACTTTTTCCGCCCAACTCAAGCACTACAGGGGTTAGAGTATTGGCGGCAGCCTGCATTACGATTTTTCCGAGCCTTGAGCTTCCTGTAAAAAATATTTTGTCGAATTTCTGGGCCAACAAAGCCTGATTAGTCTCTTTGCCACCATGTACCATTGCTACATGGTCTTTTGCGAATACCTCGTCTGTAATAGTATTCATAACCTTGTTGGTGTGCACACAGAATTCAGAAGGTTTAAGCACCACACAGTTGCCGGCAGAAACGGCACCAACAAGTGGGGTCATTAAGAGCTGAAAAGGATAATTCCAGGGAGCGATGATTAAAACAACCCCCATGGGTTCGTAGCGAGTGTAGCTGGAAGAGGGGAGTAGATAGATAGGGGTGCTTACACGCCTGGCCTTGCTCCATTTGCGCAGGTGTTTGATATGATAGTCTATTTCCTTAATAACCAGTCCAATTTCTGTAATAAGGCCTTCTTGCGAGGATTTGCTAAGGTCTTTGTGCAGCGCTGCGAGAATATCGGGTTCGTGCTTTAGAATGGTGGTTCTGAGCAATCGGAGTTTTGCAAGTCTCGATTCTACGCTGCGCGTGTGGCCGCTGGCGAAATAAACTCTTTGCTGTTCTACTATTCTGCTTATGGTATTTGCTCCTGTATTCATTGGCCGGTAGTGGTTGCCCTGAAATTTAGCAAAATATAGGTAGGCATGGTTCTGTGCCTTGGGATTCGGTCAAAATCTCGGGCTATTATATTCGCACGAATATTTGTTCTACAAGTATAGAGATAATATATTTGTTCTATGTTTGTAGATGTTTTATAATGAAAGGAAAAGGAAATTACATCGGAGAACTGGAAGAGCTTATACTGCTTTTGGTGGGTATTTTGCGCGATGAAGCCTACGCTGTTTCGGTTTTGAAAGAAATGAAGGAACAGACGGGTAGAGAGCTGAATATTAGTGCTATACATGCCGTGCTTAATAGGCTGGAAGATAAAGGTTGGCTTTATTCAGATATGGGGGGAGCCACCGAAGAACGCGGTGGGAGGCGAAAACGCTATTACCACCTTACAGCGGCAGGTAAAGCAATGCTCGATGAAGTAAAACATCAGAGAGACCAGCTCTATAAACAACTGCCTACCGATTTTGCCTATTCATTTTTTGCATGAGTAAACGGTTCAAGCACAGTCCGCCACGTTGGGCCGATTGGTTTCTCGGCCTCTTTTGCAATCCCGATTTACTTGAGCAGTTGCAAGGCGATGTACACGAACTCTTCTATTGGCGGGTGGAAGAAAAGGGCTATTCTCATGCAAAATGGTCATTTATCTGGGATGTAATCCGACTATTCCGCTGGTCTAACATCAGACGAACAAGAAAACAAGGTCAAAAACTAAATCAAATCGGAATGTTTAAGAACTACTTTAAAATAGGTGTCCGGAACCTGTGGAAGCAGCGAATGCCTAGTGCTATTAATATTATCGGTCTTTCCATTGCTGTGGGCTGTTCCATTGTGGCTTTTAAGTTTGTGGAATTCAGCTATGTAAAGGATAATTTTCATAAGAATAAGGAAGATCTCTTTCTGGTTACACACTGGGAGGAACTAGAATCTAATAAGGGTAGAAACGGAGCTACCAACAATGAATTGACAAGAGAGATTCTTGAATCGGTTCCTGGCATAAAGGCTTCTACCCGCTACAACCGTCTGCAGTTAGAAGCACGGGTGAATAAACACATCACTTATAATCTTACCCACTTCGTAGATCCGGCCTATTTAGAGATGTTTACTTTTGAGCTTCAGGCCGGAAATCCCAAAACGCTCAATTCGGCCGATCAAGTAGTGATTGATGAGAGTACGGCCATCCGGCTTTTTGGGGAGCAGTCGGCTCTGGATCAGTCCATAGAGCTGAAAATTGGAGAAGAGTGGAAGGTGTTTTCGGTGGGGGCTGTATACAAAGATAAACCCCACAACGGAAGCCTTCAGTTGGGTATTCTGGTCAACTACCAGCACTTTGAGCAACACTTGTCTAAACTAGGGCAGGATGACTGGAGTACTAATTTCTTTATTCTGCGGCAGGCGGGTATCCAACCAGAGTTATTGTTGGAGTCTATGGACAAGCTTTTGCCTATTTACAACAAAGACAATGAAGATGGGGCATATAGTAATTTTGAGTTAGAGCCAATAACTACTATGGCCAACAATGCCTACGAAATGAGTAATAGTATTGGTTCCGCACCCAACAAAGCTCCTATTCTTACTCTTTCTGCCATTGCTGTATTTATGTTGCTGCTCTCTACGCTCAACTACGTCAATATTTCACTGGCCATGATAATGAAGAGGCTAAAAGAGATAGGGGTAAGAAAGGTTGTGGGTAGCCCCAGAAGACAACTTATCATTCAGTTTCTTTGCGAAAACCTGTTGCTGTGCTTGCTCTCCATGTTCGTGGGACTTTTGCTGGCCCAAGGGTTGTTTTTACCTAGTTTCAATGAAATAGCAGGTGTTAGTTTTCAGCTCAATTTGCTGTCGCACCAGAACTTTTTAATGTTCCTTGCTGCTTTGTTGTTGTTCATAAGCCTGGCTTCAGGTCTTTATCCTGCCGTTGTGGCTTCGTCATATAAGCCCATTTCTATTTTGAGGAAGGCTACTCAAAGAGGAGGAAGGCGCATTCTCAGTAGTGTTTTTCTTACTTTCCAGATGATTTTGGCAATGGTCACCATTGTTGCGGCCGTTATGTTTGTGTATGCCAACCAAGTCAATGAGTCCATAGAATGGGGTTACGACCAGCACAACAAGTTGGTAATTGGTATTCCGGAAAGTGATTACAGAGATGATTTCCGAGATGTGTTATTGGCCGACCCAAGTGTGGAAGTAATAGCAGGTACACGATCTAATATTGGGCAGTCTCTGAATGGTGTTCAGTTTAAAAACGGTGAGGTAAAAACCTATGCCGAACTGTTTGAAGTAGGTCGTAATTATCCGGAAGTACTAGGGCTTAAGTTGGTTGAAGGCAGGCTGTTCGATGAGAACCTGGAGAGCGATTTTCGGAAGACGCTCATTGTTAATCAATCATTTTTAGAAGACCTGCAGCTCACTTTCGATCCGGATGGTACAACGGTGGTTCAGGATTCGGTTGAATATTCCATAATTGGTGTTGTGGAAGACTACCATTATTGGAATCCCGGAATGGAGATTAGGGGCGCTGCAATGCGCGCAATTCCGGCTAATCTATACACTTCCTACCTTGTTGAAATGAGAGAGGGCAACATCTTTGAACACCGAGGTCGATTGGAAGAAAAACTACAGGCTATGGTAGAAGAGAAGTCTGTGTATGTAGGCGTTCAGGAATTGATGTTTGAAGGGTTCTATGACGAAACCCGAGGAATAGGAAACATTATGATCTTTACGGCCAGTATAGCCATTTTGCTGGCTGCCATGGGGCTCTATGGCTTGGTGAGCATCAACATATCCAGTCAGATTAAGGACTATGGTATTCGAAAGGTGCTGGGCGCTTCTTCATTCAACTTGGCTAAAGCCATTGTTTTAAAATTCCGTTTTGTGCTTCTGCTTGCGATATTGGTTGGTTGTCCTTTGGCGGTATTGCTGGTGGGTGCGTTGGTAGATAATGTATATGCCTATGCTCCCGGCATAGGAGTGGGACCTCTGGCAGTAGCGGTTTTTATTCTGCTTTCAGCCACCCTTTTTACTTTCAATCTTCAGATAAGAAGAGTGAGAAATATGAATCCGGCAGAAACTTTGAGAACCGAGTAGCCCATAAACTTTTGTTCTGGCATTAGGATGAAAGACTGTTCCACAGGTAAAAAACCGTATACGCCTCCCAACCGGGCATGGTTTTAAAAAAGGCTCTAATAGCGTCTTCGTTTTTCCGGTCATCGATAAGCCCCAGGTTAAAGAGCGCCTGTGTAAGGCCAGTGTCACCAAAAGGAATGGCTTTAGGGGCACCAAACGACTTCATTAAGACATAGTTGGCCGACCAAACGCCAATACCCTTTACTGAAGTAAGCAGCGCTTGTTGGCTCTCAAAATCGGGTAAAGTCAGCAAACGTTGATGGCTAATGTTGCCCGAAACAAAAGCTTGAGCCACGTTTTTTAGGTACTTCAGTTTGCTTCGCGAAAATTGCTGATGGTTGTGGAGGTATTCCTCATCTATGGTCAATATTTTTTCGGGGCTAGGGAAGTGGTAAAGGTCCATTTCCTTCCATGTTAACTTTTCGCCATAAAGCTCAACCAATCTTCGTTTGAGTTTATGTGCAAAAGAGAGGTTGATTTGTTGCCCTATAATGCTCCAGCATAAGGCTTCGAACAAATCGGGTATGCCCATTATGCGCAAGCCATGCAGTTGACTGCTCAGATGGGCTAGTTTTGGGTGGCTTTCCACTAGTGCGTAAAAAGGTTTCAGGTCTCTGTCTACATCGAACCATCGGCCTACGTACTGCTTTAGTTGTTCTGTTTGGTGGGGAGTGAGGCTTTGAGGAGTTTCGATGATGATTTCATTGCCCCTGCCAGTCAGAGCTACAGGTATGTACTCATTTTCCAGTTTAATTAGCCGAAACACCGAACCATCAATAACCTGATAAAGTATTTCATCTGTGCTTCTGTACAAGGCGTTTAAGCACTTATTAAAATCGAATGGAGGGGAGCAAGCAAGGCTCAGTTGAGTTTTCACAATTCAACTTAGAAAAATATGGTCACCATATGTGAAGACAAATGAAAGAGTTTGAAAATTAATCGATGACTTCTCGGGTTAGCCGAATGGTAATGTCGTGTGGGGCTGGCTGATTTCCTCCAAAATAAGGCCATAGCCAATAGTTCTCACCACTTTCACAGTTGTCGGTGCGCGGCATGCGAATGGTATTCATTCCATCTCCAGAATACTCATAATGGTCGGTAGCAATCTTTATTCGGAGGCTTAGGGACTCATTAATTTTTGCCGTACCCATCATTTCAAAGCTAAGTTGCCCTTCCCGGTAAGTATAGGCGAGTATTTGCAGCTCGTCATTAAACCAGCGCCAACCAATGCGGGCGCTTTCGCTCTGATGATCCTGACCACAATCCGAAAACCCTACCAGTTTATTAATGTCGGCCTGATCGGAAGCAACTTCTAAAGTGTATCGGGCGCTTTCATCGAAAAGAGCTGTTACCGATATGCCATTGCCTGAAAAAGGTTCGTTTCGGAAAATAGAACTGTGAGACCCTTCAGGAATGGTAAACACTTCAAAGCCTGTGTCCGGGTCAATGTCTATACTTTGGTTGCATCCTAATATGCTGATTACTAGCAGTATAAAGGCGTAATTTTTCATGAGTAGTTTGTAGTTACTAAGATAGCGAACTTTTTTATAGCGGGTTCAAAAGTCAACCAGCTGTCCTATTTATGTATGTTTTGATGTAAAAAGTGAGAAATAACTTGCGCCTAAAAATGGATAAGCTACTTTTGTAGCCATGTTATTCGCAAACGCATATTACTACCACTATTACCATGCTACGCCAGCGCGGAACGGTAGTTTTATGTTTTGATTGATTTAAACTCATTGAAAATAGATAAACCCGGTTCCGCAAGAGCCGGGTTTTTTTTTTGTGCTTAAAACTTAGAAAACCATATGAAACAGATTTACGAAAATTACACAGCAGAAGACCAGAAAGTATGGAAGATTCTGTTCGACAGGCAATTTCCTGAGTTGCCCAAAGCGGCCACTAAGGAGTTTCTGTTGGGCCTCGATAAGGTAAACTTTACAGCCGATGCCATTCCCAATTTTGATGATACCAACAAAATTTTGCGGCAACTTACCGGTTGGGAAATCTATGCCGTTCCGGGAATAGTGGAAGACGGTTTGTTTTTCGAGCTAATGTCGAACAAAAAGTTTCCGGCTACAACGTGGGTTAGAAAAATGAGCCAATTGGACTACCTGGAAGAGCCAGATATGTTTCATGACGTGTTTGCACATATTCCTTTGCTCACTAATCAAGCCTTTGTAGATTTTCTTCAGGCCATCAGCCAATTTGGCCATGAGTGGATTGAAGACGAGTGGGCTATTCACTTGCTTTCTAGAATTTACTGGTTTACGATTGAGTTTGGACTTATCAGAGAAACGGAAGGTCTGCGTATCTACGGAGCCGGTATTTTGTCTTCATCAGGAGAAACCAAATATTCCTTGTCTAATGAACCTAACCATTTTGCTTACGATGTAGATCATATTTTAGATACGGGTTACAGAAAAGACCGAATGCAGGAAAACTACTTCATTATCGATTCTTATGAGCAGCTTTACGAGTCGATTCCTGAAATAAAAGAGAAGATTGAAAAACGATTGAAGGAAAGACCGGTTGTATCCTAAGCTTAAAAGATTTCAAGAATATGAGTGTAGCCATTGTGAATTACAATGCCGGTAATGTGCAGTCAGTAACCTATGCCCTGCAACGCTTGGGGGTAGAGCCTGTACTTACCGATCAGGCTGAAGTGCTTCAGTCAGCCGAAAAGGTGATTTTTCCGGGGGTGGGAGAAGCCAGCACGGCCATGGAATTTCTGAGAAAGAAAGGGCTCGATGTGGTTATAAAGAATCTGAAACAGCCTGTTTTTGGAGTCTGTTTGGGGCTTCAGCTAATGTGCAAGCATTCGGAAGAGAATAATACCGATTGCCTGGGTATTTTTGATGTGCAGGTGAAGAAGTTTGCTCCAAAGCTGAAGGTGCCACAAATGGGTTGGAATAATTTGGAGCAAATGAATTCGCCCCTGTTTAAGGGCTTGCCTGATGAGCCCTTTGTGTACTATGTCCATAGCTATTATGCCGAACTGAGTGATCATACGGTGGCAAAAACGAACTATGTAAACCGCTTTTCTGCCGCTTTGCAAAAAGAAAATTTCTATGCCTTGCAAGCGCACCCCGAAAAAAGTGGAAAAGTTGGAGAGCAGATTCTACGCAACTTTTTGGAGTTGTGAGAGATAGTAAAAACCGCAAATCGATAGTTATTGAGAGGCAAAAAGAGCTTGTTTCTCAGGAGTCTGCAGCATCAGCCAGGCTAAAAAATCATTGATGAATAAACCCTAAAGATTTCAGCATTGAAAATAATACCCGCAATAGATGTTATCTCCGGCAAGGCCGTTCGCCTTACCAAAGGAGATTATAATCAGAAAAAAGAATACTCAGATAGCCCCTTAGAGGTAGCCCAAAGGTTTGAGCAGGCCGGAATTACTCATTTGCACCTTGTGGATTTGGATGGTGCAAAAGCCCAAAAACCTCAAAATTTGGAGGTTTTAGAGGTTATTTCTTCCAAAACCCGGTTAAGAGTAGACTTTGGAGGAGGAGTAAAGTCTGGCGAATCGCTTGAGGCTGTACTCAAAGCCGGTGCACAACAGGTAACAGCCGGAAGCATTGCAGCCAAAGATCCGGAGATGGTTTTCTCGTGGCTGAAGCACTATGGTGCAGAAAAGGTTATTCTGGGGGCGGATGTAATCGATGAAAAAATAGCCATAAGTGGTTGGCAGGAAGACTCAGGGCTCGATTTGTTCCCCTTTTTAGAGCAGTATTTAGCCAAAGGCGTAACGTATTGCATTTGTACTGATGTGAGCAAAGATGGAATGCTTCAAGGACCTTCAATCGAGTTGTATAAGAAGATAATTAAAGAGTTTCCTCAGCTAAAACTTATTGCTAGTGGAGGTGTGGCCGAATTGAACGATTTATATGAGCTCCGCGAAGCAGGTCTTTATGGTGCCATAATTGGCAAAGCCTATTATGAGGGGAGAATATCTCTGGATGAACTAGCCGCATTTAATAAGTAGAACAGGCAAAACTGCCTTTTATAACTGAAAACCATAGATCGTATATCTATATCATGCTAACAAAAAGAATTATTCCCTGCCTCGATATCAAAGATGGCAGAACGGTAAAAGGAGTCAACTTTGTGGGCTTGCGCGATGCCGGAGACCCGGTGGAACTGGCGGCAAGGTATGCCTTAGAAGGTGCCGATGAACTTGTTTTTCTGGATATAACCGCCACGGTAGAAAAGAGAAAAACCCTGGTGGAACTGGTAAAACGGGTGGCGGCAGAAATCAATATTCCATTTACAGTAGGAGGAGGCATTAGCTCAAAAGAAGATGTGTCGGCTTTGCTTAATGCCGGGGCAGACAAAATCAGCATCAATTCATCTGCGGTTAAACAACCGGGGCTGATCAACGAACTGGCTCAGGAGTTTGGTAGCCAATGTGTAGTGGTGGCCATAGATACCCGTTGGCTTAATGAAGAGCATATTGTTCATGTGAGGGGTGGTAGAACCCCCACAGAACTGAGGACTCTTGCCTGGGCAAAAGAGGTAGAGGAGAGGGGAGCCGGTGAAATTTTGTTAACCTCCATGGATCATGATGGAACCAAAGCCGGGTTTGCGAATGAGCTGACGGCCCAAATCTCAACCATGGTATCTGTGCCCGTAATAGCCTCGGGTGGAGCAGGAACTATGGAACATTTTGTTGAGGCCTTTTCGAAGGGCAAGGCAGACGCTGCTCTGGCCGCTAGTATCTTTCACTTTAAGGAGATTGGAGTGCCCGAGTTGAAGACATATTTAAAAGAGAAAAACATCCCTGTAAGAATAGAACAATGAGGAAGCTAACAGACATAAATCAAGTAGATTTTGAGAAGGAAAATGGGCTGGTGCCGGCCATCATCCAAGACCTTAAAACGGCCAAAGTACTGATGCTCGGCTATATGAATAAGGAGGCTTTGGAGAAGACTCTCCATACCGGAAAAGTTACATTTTTTAGCAGGAGCAAACAGCGCCTATGGACTAAAGGTGAGACCTCTGAAAATTACCTTCAACTAAAGTCTGTGGCCGTAGATTGTGATAGCGACTCTCTATTGGTTTTGGTAGAACCAAAGGGGCCAACTTGCCATACAGGATCCGATACCTGCTGGGACGAAATCAATGTGAACAACATCCAATTCCTTTCCTATCTCACTCAGGTTATAAAGGAGAGAAAGCAGCTGCCGACCGATGAATCTTACGTGGCCAGACTATTCTCAAAGGGAATAAATAAGGTGGCTCAAAAGGTAGGAGAAGAGGCGGTAGAAGTAGTGATAGAGGCTAAAGATAATGATGAAAAGCTGTTTCTAAACGAGTCGGCTGACTTACTTTTTCACCTAATGATGCTCCTTGAGGCCAAAGGATATACGCTAAATGAGGTAGTTTCAATACTTAAAGAAAGACATGATAAGTAGTTCGATAACTGTTTGATTTAAAAATAATTAATTAATATAATTTAGATTAGTCTAAAAATAAAATTAGAATAAAGTAAAGTATTGTTTAGTCTTATGGTTCTCGGTGTTTAACTTTGTCGAAATATTTTACTGCGATGAAGGCTGTTTACGTTGTACTGATACTCTTTTGTGCTTTCCAAATTCAGGCACAATCTGTGATAAAAGGAAAGGTAGTGGATGGCGATGGCCCTGTAGCCGGTGCAGTTGTATTTGTTCAACAGAGTAACATATCTGATGTAACTGACGCTCAAGGGCGGTTTCGGATTGAAGTGGCCGAGGCCTTGCAAGTCACACTGGAAGTTCGATTTGTAGGCTATAAAAGAACACTCAAAAAGCTTAATCTCAAGCAAGGTGAGACCCTGGAGATAGAGCTGGTTTTAGAGTTGGATGTGCTGGGTTTAGATGATGTGGTGGTAAGTGCCAGTCGCTATGAAATAGACAAAAAATCAGCACCAGTTGCGGTGAGTGTAATCGGTCAAAAATTGTTCAATGCTACCCAGTCTCAATCGCTGGCCGATGGCCTCAATTTTCAGTCGGGAGTAAGAGTTGAAACCAATTGCCAGAACTGCGGATTTACCCAGGTTCGGTTGAACGGATTGGAGGGGCCTTACACACAAATTTTAGTCAACAGTCGGCCGGTGTTCAGCGCGCTAATCGGGGTATATGGTTTGGAGATGATTCCGGCATATATGATCGAGCGGGTAGAGGTAGTAAAGAGCGGAGGTTCGGCACTATATGGTTCCAATGCCATTGCGGGTACAATCAATATTATTACGAAAGAGCCGGTTCTCAATACCTGGGAGGCCAGAAGTAGTTTTGCTTCCATTGATGGACGAGCCAGCGACTGGAATCACTCTGTCAACGGCTCCTATGTTTCCAATAGTTTGAACTTCGGAATCACAGGCTTTGCCACCAGCCGCAGTCGTGAATCTTTCGATGCCAATAACGATGGCTTTACAGAAATGGTGAATCTGCAAGCCGAAACGCTAGGGCTAAAGAGCTTCTATAAGGTGGGGCGAAACACAAAGCTCTCGGTAGATTTTAACTACATCAATGAATTTAGAAGAGGAGGAAACCGGCTGGATTTGAGGCCTGAGTATACTGATATTACCGAGCAACTCGACCATGAAATAGTGATGGGGGCCTTTAATATCGATCAGTATATTGGTGAAAGAAACAAGCTTTCGCTATATGCCTCCATGCAGCAAACAGATAGAGGGAGCTATTATGGCGGGTTGGGAGGAGCCAGAACACCTGAAGATAGTCTTTTAGCTGCCAATGCTTATGGTATTACCGATGATATGAGCTGGATTACAGGTTTGCAATGGGTTCATTCCAATGATGGCTCTCATTCATTCACTTCAGGTATTGAATTTCAGGAGAACACCACAGACGATGGTATTCCCGGCTATAACCGTGTGGTGGACCAGTCGGTGAAGAATATAGGCTGGTACGGACAATGGGAGTGGCAGCTTAACTCAAAGTTAAAGACCCTGGCAGGGGCTCGTTTCGATAGATCTTTGGTAGAAGGTACCTATCAGGTTGGCGATTTTGATCGAACTATTGACAATGATTTTGGAGTGATTAGCCCACGATTTACGCTGCTCTATTCTTTCAGTTCCAATTGGCAGTTTAGAGGGGGCTATGCTCGCGGCTTCAGAGCTCCTCAGGCGTTTAATGAAGATTTGCACATAGCTTCGGCCGGAGGAGAACCCGTATTCGTTTTGCTCTCCAACGGGTTGGAAAAAGAAACTTCCGATGCCTACACCGGTTCGTTGAGCTATACCCGGGCAGAAGGGCAGCGGCAGTTTGAGTTGAACTTGCAAGGATTCTATACCCAACTCAACAATCCCTTTGTTTTGGTAAATACCGGGAGTCAGTTGCCCAATGGTTCCATCATAGAAGAAGTTAGAAATGGTGAAGGGGCTTTGGTAAAGGGACTAAACCTCGAACTTAACTATCCCCCTTCGAGCCGATGGGTGGCTCAGTCGGGTTTTACCCTCCAAAAAACGCGTTATGAACAAGAGCAAGTACTTTATGAGCCGGAAGACCCGGGAGAAGGGCAGTTGGTGACAACTCAACGATTTACCCGTATGCCCAATGCATACGGCTTTTGGAACCTGACTTATGAAACAACTACAGACTGGCAGTTTTTTATTTCCAATGTAGTTACAGGCCCCATGGTGGTGCCTGAAATACTGCAAGAAAGTGGTGTGCTGGTGCTGCGTAATTCCGGTTGGTTTTGGGATACAACCCTTAAGGCATCGCATCATTTTCACATTGGTAAGAATCTGCACATAGAACTGAGTGGGGGTATTCAGAACCTTTTCAATAGCTACCAGGCCGATTTTCAGACCGGGCCCACAAGAGATTCTGACTACATCTATGGCCCCGGACGTCCCAGAACCTATTTTGTCAGTCTTAAACTGAGCAACAATGATTAAATCGGGGCTCATCGGGTGTTTGTTGTACTGTAGCACGACCGTTTGGGCTCAGGTCAACTGGATGAATTTTGAACAGTTGGATAGCGCCCTGACCAAAGCCCCAAAACCTACAGTGGTTTTTCTTGAAGCCGAGTGGTGTGCCTACTGTAAGAAAATGCAGAAAGAGGCTTTTACCGATACAGCGATACAGCAATTACTGAACGACAAATTCTATGCGGTGAAACTGGATATCGAAAACCCAAACCCGTGTGTTTTTGATGGAAAGGTCTTTAACGGTGCTTCTAATAAGGGCTTTCATGAAATGGCCTACCTTTTTGCCGAAGAGGGCGAAGAGCCTGTTACACCAACCCTGGCTATATTGGATATGGAGTTCAAATTTTTGACAATTAAAAGGAACTACCTCTCCAGAAAAGAGCTACTCAACCTACTACGTAAGGCCCATTAATTTTATACATTTGTGGCTTATGAAACAGGTAAGTCAATTCATTTGTGTGCTGTGTTTTATGGCACTGGTAGTACAGGCCAGAGCACAGAATATTTACACAGACAGGCCCACCCAAACCACCTCTTCTGCCATTGTTCCCAAGGGAGCATTTCAGGTTGAAACAGGGTTTTATTTGCTGGAATATTCGGTTGCCACCATGCAACCGAATGGCAATAGTAAATACCAGTATTTCTCTCTAAACAATACTCTGCTACGCTATGGTGTTTCTGAACGGTTTGAATTGCGCTTTTCCCAGGAAGTAGGTAAAAGAAGACAGGTAATTGATGGTAATATTCTCTTTGTGAACGATGCCCAAGTGGCTCCTACCATGTTTGGCGCCAAGGTGGGATTGGTTAAGGATAATTCTTCCCTACCGGATATAGGGCTTATTGTAAGTGCCGGAGGCGGGATTTTTGAAGAAACCCAAAGTGGCCTTCTTACCGATATACGGCTGGCAGTAGATGCCCCTCTGGCTGAGTCGCTGGCTCTTTCGGCCAACCTGGGAATGACCCACAACAATGGTTTTGAAAACAGAAATACCTTTTACACCCTCATGTTTGCCTATGGGCTCAATGATAAATTGGGAGTGTTTATTGAATCTTATGGAGGATTTCCAAAGGTCGGACAAAGCGAACATGCCATGGATGCCGGCCTTACTTATTTGCTCAGCTCCAGTTTGCAGATAGATGTTTATGGCGGTACTGGGCTTTCAGACAGTGCTTCCAACCTGTTGTTGGGCTTTGGTTTGAGTAAACGATTTTTAAAATAGAAAATATATGAAGCAAGCGGCTGCTAAGATAATGATGGTTCGACCGGCACATTTTGGTTACGATCCATCTACCGCAGAAACAAATTCATTTCAACAAACAGAAGGAGCAGAGCAACAATATGCAATTCAACGTCAGGCCGTAGAAGAATTTAATGGTGCGGTGGCAACCCTAAGAGCT
>NZ_DDDQ01000057.1:0-12484 GCF_002336325.1 Roseivirga sp. UBA1976
CTTATGCTGTTGAGAGGCTATAATCTTTCGTGCCTCTTCGTCTACCAGAAACTCCGTAGCCACTTTGCCTATCAATTCTTCAGGAGTATAACCTGTTATTTCTGTCATTACCGGATTGGCAAAAACAATTTTCTGGTTCAGGTCAACTTCCATGAGGCCATACTGAAGATTCTGTATTATGCCCCTATATTTTTCTTCCGATTGCTTAAGAGCCAATCGGTTATAATAACTCTCCGTGATATCGCGCCCCACTCCCAGAAAACCCATAATCTGAAAGGCGTTTTCCAACAACTGCACATTGAGCCCAATCCAAAACTGTTCTCCGTTTTTAGTAATAATGGGCAGTTCCTTATAAGTAGATTTTTCGCGGGTGCCGGCCTGCTTGCGGTAGAATTGCTGAGCCTCTTCGCGGTATTCGGGATGAATAAGCTCCAGGTATGATTTACCAATTATTTCATTGCGCTCGTAGCCTGTTACTTTTAAGGTCTTGGGGTTAACATAAGTAAAGTCTCCGGCCGCATCGGTCTCATATATAATCTCATTGGCTGCTTCTACAATGAGTTTGTATTTTTCACCATCTTGGGGGCCTTGGCTCATGGGGTTTTCCTCAATCAAAAATTGTAGTGTGTAGGACTGATCGGAAATTAAAACGCGATAATCGATATCGCAACCAAAAACCTTTAAACTTGCTATACGCTCCTGCTGGCCGTTAGTCAAAAAACCGGACACCAGTTTGGCTCGTTCAGAGGCCTTTTTTCGTTCAAAAAAACCGTAAAGCTCTTTTGAAACAAGGGAAGCTTTGAGAATTTCCCCCTTTTATTTATGGTTATACTAGGTTTCATGAGGTTAAATGCTCTGTAAGCAACAACTATTTCATGAATTTTCCGGAGCTCATTCGATGAGTCGACATCAACCATCGATGAATGACAATATTCTTCGATCAGTTGAATATTCTTATCTTCCCCTTTCAACCAAATGATCTTATGAAATCAATTATTACGCTATTTCTATGTTTGCTGATTATGGCTCCCTTACAGGCCTTTCAGGTAAGATCTCTGAACCCTGAGACCTGGCCGGAATCTGACAATGACACCACCTACTACACTGTGAAAGGTGAAAGGCACGGAGTGAGTTTTTTCAGACAACACCGCCACCCCGAGGTGCAGTATGAACCGCTCAAACAGCTCGACTTTGAGAGTTATCATACGGTAGATGTGATGTACTACTGGTACAAGCTGTGGGCAGAAAAGTATCCGGACATTGTAGACCTCTACGAGGTGGGCAAAAGTTTTGAGGGCCGCCCGATTCTGCAAATGACCATTACCAACAAAAAAACCGGCAAAGACACCGATAAACCGGCAGCCTTTTTTGAAGGCGGACGGCATAGCGGTGAGATTACCAGCAGCGAGTCCATTCTCTGGCTCACCCGGCACCTTCTGGAAAATTACGGGGTGGATGAGGCCATTACCCACCTTATTGACACCAAAGCCATTTACCTGAGACCACAAAACAACCCCGATGGCAGCAACCTCTACTTGCATACGGCTCAAAGAAACCGAAGCAGCGTAAGGCCGCATGATAATGACCGGGATGGCTTGTTAGATGAAGACGATGAAGAAGACCTGGACGGTGATGGTATCATTTATCAAATTAGGGTAAAAGCCAAAGAAGGCGAAGAGGGTACACATATAATTGACCCCAGAGATCCTAAGGGCCGTTTGATGAAGCGGGTACAAGAAGGTGGAGACTACTTTGTTTATTCGGAAGGCATTGATAATGATGGAGATGGTCGGTTCAATGAAGATGGAATAGGTGGATTGGATTTGCACAGAAACTACCCGGAAAACTGGAGACCTGATGTGGGTGGAGATGCCACAGGAAGAGGGTATACTCAGTATGGAGCCGGGGCCTACCCTACTTCAGAACCTGAGTCTCGTTACACCGTGCTTTGGGCCCTTTCACACCCCAATATTTCCGTAGTGAATTCTATGGACACCCGCGTACCTATGCACCTGAGACCCCCCAGTACTTCGAAAAGCGAAGAACGCATGTATCCTGAAGATCTGGAACTCTATAAAAAGTACGACAGCCTTGGCCTTACCATTACCAATTACCCCTGGGCAGGCGATGTGTACGAAACCTACGCCACCCGCTACAAAGTGAATCGCACTACCGGAGACCCTCTAAAACCCAGCCCACTGTTTGGCCATGGCCCAGACTTCGGCTATTTCTACTACGGTTCTATTTGGTATGGCGATGAACTGTGGAATAACGGAGCCATGAAAGACTATGACAACGATGGTGTTTATGATGATTATGATGCCTTGCGGTGGGACGATGAGGAAAATGGTGGCAGAGGATTCAGAGAATGGGAGCCATTTGTTCACCCCACTCTTGGCGAGGTAGAAATAGGCGGTTTTCATCCTAAGTTCTTTAGCCAAAATGGCCCACCCTGGCAACTGGAGCGATGGGCTAAAAAGCAGGCACTCTTTAACCTGGCAATGGCCATGGAACTGCCGCTTATAGAGCTAAATGATGTGACGGTTGAAAAGAAAAACAGAAACACCTACAGAGTAACAGTTAAGTTTACCAATGTGGGCCAGCTACCAACCGCCCTAAAGCAAGCCCAGTTGGTTAAGATAGTGAGAGAAGACCGGGTACAACTTCAGTTTAACGGAGAACTGTTAAAAGGTGGAGATGAGGCCAAACTTAAGATAGTATCTCCCACCCTGGCCGATAAAACCATTTATCTCGATCGTACCCTTCCCGGAGAAACCAAAGAAGCCGTTTTCGAAATTGAGCTAAACGGTATAGAGGGTGCAAAAGGCAAAGTAAAAGTACTTTCAACCCGCGGAGGCTTCATAGAGAGAGACTTACAGATTGGAAAATCGAATTGAACACTAAACCTTAAAAAGCAATGATTAGCTAAACATATAGGTGTAAATGATCTGCCTTACTTTGAAAGAAACATTATACAACCGACTTTTATGCAAAAACGGTAATTTGTTACCAAAAACTTATTTCTATTGAGTAACAATGAGTAAAGAAAGTCAAATAGAAACACACCTGATAGAGCAACTCCAGGGATTGAAATACACCTATAGGCCTGACATTACGGACAGAAAATCGCTTGAACAGAATTTCAAAACCAAGTTTGAAGCGCTTAATCGTGTGCGTTTATCAGAAGGTGAGTTCCTGCGTTTGCGTGAAGAAATCATTGAACCGGATGTATTCAAAGCCTCTAAAAAACTGAGAGAGCAGCAGTACTTTGAGCGCGAAGATGGTACACCCTTGCACTACACTTTGGTGAACAACAAAGATTGGTGCAAGAATGACTTTGAAGTCATCAGCCAGTTGCGGATGAATACCGAAAACAGCAACCAGCGCTATGATGTGATTCTGCTCATCAATGGTTTGCCGCTTGTTCAAATAGAGCTAAAGAAGCTTGATATCTCGCCACGAAAAGCCATGCAGCAAATTGTGGACTATAAAAACGAACCCGGCAATGGTTATGGTAATTCACTCATGTGCTACATGCAGTTGTTCATAGTGAGCAACCGTTCCAATACCATCTATTTCGCAAACAATAAAAAGCAACATTTCCAATTCAATGCCGATGAACAGTTCTTGCCCATTTACCATTTAGCAGACGAGAAGAATAACAAAATCAAGCATCTTGAAGATTTCACCGATCGCTTTCTGAAAAAATGCACGCTTGGCGAAATGATCAGCAAGTATATGGTGCTTGTAGAAACAGAGCAGAAACTACTGGTGATGCGGCCCTACCAAATCTATGCGGTGAAAGCCATTGACGAATGCGTGAAACAAAACCGTGGAAATGGTTACATCTGGCATACGACAGGAAGCGGAAAAACACTTACTTCTTTTAAGGCCTCTACCCTGCTCAAAGACAATCGGGAGATTGAAAAATGCCTGTTTGTGGTAGATAGAAAAGACCTTGACCGCCAAACCCGGGAAGAGTTCAACAAATTTCAGGAAGGCAGTGTAGAAGAAAACACCAATACCGAAACTTTGGTAAGACGTTTACTTTCTACCGACTATGCCGATAAGGTAATTGTTACCACCATCCAAAAATTGGGATTGGCGTTAGATGGCACTTACAAGCGAAACTACAAGGAACGCCTAGAACCATTGCGCGACAAGCGCATGGTATTCATCTTTGACGAATGCCACCGTTCGCAGTTTGGTGAGAATCACAAAGCCATCAAAGAGTTTTTTCCCAATGCCCAGCTTTTTGGGTTTACAGGTACGCCTATTTTTGACCAGAATTCCACCCAAAAAATCCGTGAAGACCAATACGAAACCTACAAAACCACGGAGAGCATTTTTGAAAAGCAACTGCACGCTTACACCATTACACATGCGATAGACGACCGCAATGTGCTCAAGTTTCATATCGACTATTTTAAGGGAGAAGGCACGGTACATGCCAAGCCTGGAGAAGGGGTTGCTCAAAAAGCAGTGGTAGAAGCTATTATCAACAAGCACGATAAAGCCACTAACCACCGCAAATTCAATGCAGTCTTGGCTACCGCTTCCATCAATAATGCCATTGAATACTACCGCCTTTTTAAAGCTGTACAAACGCAAAGACTTGCGTCCCAATCCGATTACCGCCCCCTAAACATTGCTTGTGTATTCTCCCCACCTGCCGAAGGCAACAAAGACATTCAGCAGATTCAGGAAGACCTGGCGCAAGAGAAGGAAGATAACAAACACAATCCCGAAGAGAAGAAAGCTGCCTTGAAGGAAATCATTGCCGACTACAACACCCAATTCGGCACCAACCACGACATCAATAATTTTGACCTGTACTATCAGGATGTGCAAAGCCGCATCAAAAACCAGAAGTACAGTAATAAAGACTATCCGCACAAAAACAAGATTGACATCACCATTGTGGTGGATATGCTGCTTACGGGTTTTGACAGCAAGTACCTGAACACCTTGTACGTGGATAAGAACCTGAAATACCACGGACTCATTCAGGCCTTTTCACGAACCAACCGTGTGCTGAACGATACCAAGCCTTATGGCAATATTTTAGATTTCCGTTCGCAACAAGAAGCCGTAAACCAAGCCATTACGCTCTTCTCTGGCGAAGAAGGCGGCAAAGCCAAAGAAATCTGGATGGTAGATCCTGCACCTGTGGTGATTGACAAATACCAGGAAGCGGTTGAAAAACTCGGTGCCTTTATGCAAGAACACAACTTGGTAAATGAACCGCAAGAAGTGTACAACCTGAAAGGAGATGCTGCACGCATTGCTTTTGTGAAAAACTTCAAGGAAGTACAGCGACTAAAAACCCAACTCGATCAATACACCGATTTGGATGAACAGCAGCAAGAGCAGATTGAAAAAATTCTGCCTAAGGAAACCTTGCAGGAGTTCCGCAGCTCATATTTAGAAACTGCCAAGCAACTGCGTGCAATACAGCAAAAAGAAGACGAAGACACACCAGACGATATTCAGCAATTGGATTTTGAATTTGTACTCTTTGCTTCTGCGGTGATTGATTACGACTACATCATGAGCCTGATTGCCGAAAGCACCCAAAAGAAACCTTCTAAGCAGAAAATGACCAAGGCGCAGGTAATTCAACTGCTCAAGTCGAATGCTAACCTGATGGACGAAGAAGAAGACCTGACCGATTTTATCGAACAGGTAGATTGGTCCACAGGGCAAACAGCCGAAGAACTGAAAAAGAACTTTGAAACCTACAAAGTAGAGAAGTACGATAAAGAACTGGCAGTCATTGCCAACTCCCACGGCTTGCAAACCGCAGAGCTCAAAAGCTTTGTAGAGAAAATCATGAGCCGAATGATTTTTGACGGGGAAAAGCTCACCGACCTGATGGAGCCTTTGGGATTGAGCTGGAAAGAACGCAGCAAAGCCGAAACCGCCCTCATGGCCGATTTGATACCCTTGCTGAAAAAGCAGGCAGGCGACAGGGAAATAAGCGGCTTGGATGCCTACACTGTCTGAATCACGGATTTGCAGGATGATGGGATGGGCAGGAGTAAATTGTCTGAATCAGGATTTGCAGGATTACAGGATGAACAGGATTAAATATTGATCAATGAAATTGGATGAGCTTACTTATACGATAAATGGATGTGCCATGAAAGTGCACAACACCTTGGGGAATGGGTTCCAAGAGGTGATCTACCAGCGTTGCCTGGCCATTGAACTGGAGCGGGCAGGTATAGCATTTGAACGAGAGCAGGAACACACAATCTATTACGATGGCATTGAGGTGGGCAGCAGAAGAGCCGATTTCGTGATTGAAAACCTGGTGGTGGTTGAATTAAAAGCACTCATTAACCTGGAAGATGTACACCTGGCACAGGCCAAAAACTATGTGGTAGCTTACGATAAACCCATCGGACTGCTCATCAATTTTGGGGCTAAAAGCCTGCAATTCAAAAAGGTCTATAACCCCAAATACTCCCATGCCGGTAATCAAGAAATCCATAAATCCCGAAAATCCTGATTCAGACAAATGAGTAAGAAATTGATACCAAAGTTGCGTTTTCCTGAGTTTGAAAACAAAGAGTGGAATGTAAGTCCTATTGACGATTACTGTGATGTATTTAGGGGTAGTACTTTTTCTAAATCAGACATTACTGAAGATGGTTCCGAGCCATGCATTCATTATGGAGAGTTGTTCACAAAATACAATGAAGTAATTTCTAGAGTTTATTCAAGGACCGATAAACAAGATGGATTCAAAAGTGAAGCAGGTGATGTTTTAATGCCAAGTTCAGATGTTACGCCTGACGGACTTGCAAGAGCTTCTGCGATAACATTGGGTAATGTCATCCTTGGTGGAGACATGAATATTCTTAGACCTTACAAAGGAACTAACTCGATTTTCTTAAGCTATCTTCTAAATCACTCAAAACGAGAGATAATAAAATTGGTCTCAGGTACTACGGTCAAACACATTTATCCAAGTCAAATTATAACCTGTGAATTACCTGTCATAGACAATGAAGCCGAACAACAAAAAATCGCCTCATGCCTTTCTTCTTTAGATGAGCTGATAGCCGCCCACAACGATAAGCTGGCCGCCCTCAAAGAGCACAAAAAAGGCTTACTGCAAAACCTTTTCCCGCAAGAAGGCGAAACCGTGCCAAGAGTTCGTTTTCCTGAGTTTGAAGGTAAAGGTGTCTGGAAACCATCAACTGTAGAAGAGAATTGCCTTGTTAAAGGAAGGATTGGATATCGTGGATATACAAAGCAAGATCTGGTAAAAGAAGGAGAAGGAGTTTTAGTGCTTGGAGGTAAGAATATTCAAAACCAACTACTTGATCTGTCGGACCGAACTTATCTCAGTTGGGAGAAATATTACGAATCGCCAGAAATAATGGTCGAAATGAACCACATAATCTTTTCGCAAAGGGGTACTCTAGGTGATTGTGCAATTATTGATAAAGAAATTGGAATGGCAACTATAAACCCTAGCATGGTGCTTCTAAGAGATATAACGTGCAACCCAAAATTTTTATACTACATTCTAATTGGGGATAGAGTTCAAGCTGAAGTTTCACGGAATAGCACATCTTCTGCCGTCCCTATGCTTTCTCAAAAGCAAATCAGAGAATTCTCCTTCCTTATTCCTGATCCAACTGAACAGGAAAAAATTGCCTCTTCTTTATCGGCTGTAGATGAACTCATTACCGCCCAGCAGGATAAAATTGAAGAATTACAACTGCACAAAAAGGGCTTGATGCAGGGCTTGTTTCCAAAAATGGTCTCAACATGATTTTTAAGAGGGGGAAAGATATACAGGATAAAACGCGACTTTGTAAAGGGGGTAGAATTCAACCTTCGTAAATAGGGTGAATTCGTTACCATTAAAAAGCATATCAATGGCTAAAAGTCAAAAAATAAACATAAAAGGCAAGGATATTCTCGTCTACTCTGAAAAATCGGAAGATTTCATCAGCCTGACTGATATAGCTCGTT
Organism: Roseivirga sp. UBA1976; assembly: GCF_002336325.1. Classification (NCBI taxonomy): domain Bacteria; kingdom Pseudomonadati; phylum Bacteroidota; class Cytophagia; order Cytophagales; family Roseivirgaceae; genus Roseivirga; species Roseivirga sp. UBA1976. Next base: position 7,993 of record NZ_DDDQ01000057.1, read on the forward strand.
ACAGAGATGCTGAACGCAGTGATTATATTTTGCAAAACTGGATGCGAAATAGAAGTACCATTGAATTTATGGGGTTATGGGAAATGTTTAACAACCCTGATTTTAATTCCATCGAATTCGATGGAATTAAAAACCAATCGGGTTCAAATAGCTTTGCTTTAACACCCAAAAGATGGATAGAAACCACTAATGCAATAGGCATCGTTTCTAAAACAGGTAGATACGGTGGCACTTTTGCTCATAGAGATATTGCATTTGAATTTGCTTCTTGGCTTAGTGCAGAGTTTAAATTCTATTTAATAAAAGAATTCCAACGCCTCAAAGAAGAAGAACAAAAGCAACTGGGCTGGAGCGCCAAACGAGAACTGGCAAAGCTCAACTACCACATCCATACCGATGCCATCAAGCAAAATCTAATCCCCGAAGAGCTAACACCTGCACAAACCGCTATTGTATATGCCAGCGAAGCAGATGTACTAAATGTGGCTCTTTTTGGAAAGACGGCCAAACAATGGCGGGATGCTAATCCTGACCTCAAGGGCAATATGCGTGATTATGCCAGCATGAACGAACTCATTTGTTTAGCCAATATGGAAAACTTGAATGCCGTATTTATTCAAGAACAAATGCCACAAAAAGAAAGACTAGTTAAACTCAATCAAATAGCCATTCAGCAGATGAAAGTTTTGCTTGAAGCTGAAAACAGAAAACTGCTTAAATAATTATGAATTGAGAATTAGGTATTATGCAGAATGAAAACATTATACAACAGAAATCATTTGCCTTTGCGGTTAGGGTTGTGAATTTGTACAAATACCTAACGTTAGAAAAAAAGGAGTACGTATTATCAAAGCAGCTTTTGAGAAGTGGAACTTCCATTGGTGCCAACGTGGAAGAATCCATTGGCGGTCAGAGTGAAAAGGCCTTAATTTCAAAACTGAGTATCGCTTACAAAGAAGCTAGAGAATCCATGTATTGGGAAAATTGTTGCAGCAACAGGTTATCTGAGTTTAGAACAATCTGAAAGTTTATTGAACGATGCTGAAGAGATTTGTAAAATTCTCGGCTCTATTCAAAAGACCATGAAATCTCGTAATTCGCAATTGTAAACTCGTAATTGAATATGGCAGACCTGAGTAAAATATACCTGTACCGTATGACGCACATTGCCAATGTGCCGCATATTCTGTTGCATGGTATTACCCATAGAACTTCTGCCAATGCCAACCCCAACTTTACGCCCATTGGAGACCCAACCCTAATTTCAACGCGAGATGCCTTTTTGCTCGATAATGGCAGAACCCTTGGGAAGTACATTCCATTCTATTTTGGTCCCAGAATGCCCATGCTTTATGTTATTCAAAATGGATTCAATGGAGTTCCTGTGACCCATGCTCAAGATATTGTTTATTGTGTAACTTCAATACAAAAAGTTATTGATAACAATCAGGAGTTTGTTTACACTAATGGACACGCGGTGGATTCATTCTCTTCTCAATTCGGACCACAGGATGTAGCGGATATTCACAATCAAGTTGATTTCCAAGCGGTGAAAGTGAGAGACTGGAAAAATCCTAATGATCTTGATTTGAAGAGGCGCATGCAAGCAGAGTTCTTGCTTTTGGGAGATTTGCCCTTTCGATCAGTTTTAGGTTTTGTAGTTAGAAATGAGGCAGCAAAAAACCAACTGATAAGATATGGAGTAGCAGAGCAACAAATACGAATTAGATCAAACGCATATTTTTAAGCCATGATAAATTATTTGACAGGAAACATTTTGGATAGTACCGCCCAAGCCTTGGTCAACACCGTGAACACGGTGGGTGTGATGGGTAAGGGCATTGCTTTACAGTTCAAAAAGCAGTTTCCAAACAATTACAAGGTTTACAAGGAAGCATGTAAGAACAAAGAACTCAAAATTGGTGACTTATTGGTAACAGAAGAAGAATCGCTTTTATCGGGTAAGAAATTCATCATTAACTTCCCTACAAAAACCCATTGGCGTTACCCTTCGGAATATGAATATATCGAGAAGGGATTACATGCCTTGGTTGATGTTATCCGAGAGAAGAAAATTAAATCCATAGCCATTCCTCCTTTGGGTTCGGGAAACGGTGGTTTGGATTGGACGAAAGTGCGAGCCATGATTGAACACAAACTGCAAGGGCTCGATTGCGTGATTTACTTATATGAACCCACACATGCAATTAAGGAAACCTTAAAGAAAGAGCGCGTCAAACTCACACCTGCTCGTGCTATGATGCTGTCCGTGTTGTACGATTTGGTGCGTAATGGAGAGTTTGTTTCAGAATTTGCAGCAGAAAAAGTGGCTTACTTTCTTCAGCGATTCGGTGCAAAAGATGCCTTCAAGTTAGAATTCAAACCCAATTTCTATGGCCCTTATTCGGGGAAAGTAAGGCATGTACTCTATCATCTCAACGGAAGTTACGTAATGGGCTACAGCTCAAAAGATAAAAAACCTTTTGAAGAATTGAGTTTGATCATGGATGCAGAAAAAGATGTGCGAGCATTTCTTGAACTGCCCGAAAATCAAGCATACAACGAAATTGTAACCAAGACAAAAAAGTTTCTTTCCGGTTACTATTCACCTTTCGGTTTGGAGCTATTGTCAACCATTGATTTCATCAAATCCGAGAAAGGTAAGGAAAATGAAGCTGAAATATTAAATGAATTAGAAACATGGAGTGACCGAAAGAGATCATTGTTTGCCAATCCTATATTTGTTTCAAAAGCTTTAAATAATATCAATCAGCAATTATCCTAGTTCATGACACAAAAACAACAAGACCAACTAGGCAAAACCCTGTGGAAAATAGCCGACAGCCTGCGGGGCTCTATGAATGCAGACGATTTTCGTGATTACATGCTTTCGTTTTTGTTCTTGCGCTACTTATCGAGCAACTATGAAGAATCGGCAAAAAAAGAATTGGGTTCAGACTACCCAAAACTAGAAGAAGATGATGGTCGCACTGCTTTAGCCCTTTGGTATGAAGCCAATGCAGAAGATGTATCGGAGTTTGAAAAGCAGATGCGAAGAAAGGTGCACTACGTCATCAAACCCAAGCATTTGTGGAGCAACATCACCGAACTGGCAAGAACCCAAAGCCCTGACTTGCTTATCACCTTGGAAGCAGGCTTCCGCTACATTGAAAACGAATCTTTTGATAATTCCTTCCAGGGCTTATTTTCTGAAATCAACCTGAATTCGGAGAAATTAGGTAAAACACCTGCTGAGCGAAACAAGAAGCTTTGCACCATCATTCAGAAAATTTCAGAAGGTATAGCAGAGTTCTCCACCGACACTGATACGCTTGGCGATGCCTATGAATACTTGATTGGTCAGTTCGCTGCAGGTTCAGGAAAAAAAGCAGGTGAGTTCTATACGCCTCAACAGATTTCAACCATTCTTTCTAAAATAGTTACGCTCGATAGTCAAGACCCATCAACAGGTCCTAAACAGAAACTGGATAAAGTATTAGACTTTGCTTGTGGTTCAGGTTCATTGCTCTTGAATGTGCGTAATCAGCTCAAAGAACAAACAAAAGGAGCTGGCACTATTGGCAAAATATACGGTCAGGAAAACAACATCACCACTTACAACCTGGCAAGAATGAACATGCTTTTGCATGGCATGAAAGACACCGAGTTTGAAATTTACCATGGCGACACTTTAAAAAACCAATGGGACATTTTGAACGAAATGAACCCATCTAAGAAAACAGAATTTGATGCCATAGTCGCCAACCCACCTTTCAGCTTGCGCTGGGAACCCAATGAAGCCATGGGCGAAGATTTTCGTTTCAAGAGTTATGGTCTGGCACCCAAATCAGCCGCTGACTTTGCCTTCCTCTTACACGGCTTTCACTTTCTCAGCCAGGAAGGTACAATGGCCATCATTCTACCACATGGTGTCCTATTCCGTGGTGGTCAAGAAGAAAAAATCAGAACTAAACTTTTGAAGGACAATCATATTGACACAGTGATTGGACTACCAGCCAACTTATTCTATTCAACAGGTATCCCTGTTTGCATCCTTGTTTTGAAAAAGTGCAAGAAAGAAGATGATGTACTGTTCATCAATGCCAGTGAGCATTATGTGAAAGGTAAGCGACAAAACTCATTGAATAAAGACAACATCAACAGTATTGTAAACACTTATAAAAACCGCCCTGATGAAGTTGAACGTTACGCCCGCAGGGTTTCAATGGAAGAAATTGAAAAGAACGGCTACAATCTGAATATTTCAAGATATGTGAGTACGGCCGAAGAAGAAGAGCAAATTAACTTGAAGAAGGTGCATGAAAAATTAACCGAAATAAATGAGCGTATTCGAATTAAAACCGAGGAGCACAATAAATATTTAGAAGAACTGGGGTTAAACACTATTTAACCTGAGTTCGATGTAAGTAAGTAGAAAAATATCCCCTCTTAGGACGTCATTGCAGAATTTTCCTGTGAAAACTTCACATAC
>NZ_DDDQ01000137.1:0-23606 GCF_002336325.1 Roseivirga sp. UBA1976
CCATTCTCCGTTTGGGCGTTGTACAAGCGCAGGCTCATTTACCGCCTTAAACATTTCGTAGTCATTCACATGGTCGCCAATTCCATAACTCCATACCTCACCCCACTCCTGCTCGTACAGTTTTAATAGCAGCTCAATGGCTCTGCCCTTATGGGCCTGTTTGGAAACTATGGTTTGAAAGCGGCTACCGGGAATACTTCTGAAGCCCACCTTATCTAGCTCCGTGAAAAAGCGCTGGGAGAGTGAGCCCTGAAGTATGCTCTCTGAAAACTCACGTTGCATGGCCCTTCTGGCCGAATTAAGATCCATACCCAAGTACATAGAAACTTCTTCGGCCGGTAAATCGCAATAGCAGAGAAAAGAAAGTCGCAAGTTTTCTCTAAGATTCGCAATTGCCTCTCGAATTGTTTCTACAGGTTCACCAACCACAATCACCTCAAACTGATTGATGTGATAAGTATTGAATGGGATAGGCTGCTTAAAATACCCTTTAGGAATGTATATGGCTGATCCGTTTTCCACAATAAACGGATGATGAACACCCAGAGCTTCCTGATAGGCCAACTGCTCAGCCCTGGCCTTTGAGCTGCAAAAAACTAAAGGAATCTCACGGTTTTGAAGAAACTCTACGGCCTCTCTGGACCGGGCATACGAGTAACTTTTAAGGTCTAACAAGGTACCATCAAGGTCTGTAAAAACTATCTTCTTCATTGGGGCAACTTCTTAAGCTTCTGAAATCATTAGCAAATTGGAAACAAACCTAATTCACTACTTTTGATTATTAACTTATCACATATAGCATTATTTATAAACCTGATTAATCAATTTTTACGGAATCGTTTGTTAAATCAGTCAATATTTTACCCACTTTTAAAAAAATATACATAAATCATCCCCAGAGTCTAGCCAACAGACATTGTGTGAAAACGGCTTTTAGTAATCTTTAACTGTTATATCTGCTGTATTAGCCACAGAATTTATTTATTTCGTGGCCTTAAAAGGAAAACTACATGAAAATAAGAGTTGCCCTTATCGGACTCATACTTGCCGTTTTTGCAGTTTCTTGTAAGAAGGACAGCGTGCCTCAACAAGACAATTTCTACTTCTCCTATAAAGTAAAAATGAGCAATAAAATCACCTCTCCAACCATTATAAACGGTTATCATGGCCATGTACTAAAGTTTGAAGGAGATTTTATGCCCTCTACTGATGGCAAAACAAATGCACCTGATACGGTAAGAAACGAACTCTACTTTTTCGAAACTTCTAAACTGGACCAGTTGCAGGCCGCTATGATAGAAAAAGACGGCACCAAATTTTATGATCTAAAATTGCTGGAGAAGAAAGAAGTAAAACCAAAGTTTATCATAATCCCTAACAAATCAGGCTTTTACCAGATTGACACTAACAACAAGGAGTATCTGGTAATAATAAAAGTAAACAAGAAGTTAGGCTATTATAATGGTGGTGCCTTAAAACTAAATGCCACAAACGGCACGCTCAGGCTCATGAACATGCGGATTGACTACAAAGCCACCTTCTAAACGGCTTTCCGGTTCTTCGTGGTGCTCAACACATCTTCAGCCACAAAACATATTCATTGGTTCAGGAATTAAGTATTTTCAAAAGCTTATTCCCTGAATGACTTCAAAAACTACATTTGATTTTACTGCCGCTCAGCGCTGGTTCAATGCCAAAGGTTGGCAACCCCATGCCTTTCAGCAAGACTGCTGGCAAGCTTTGCTACAGGGCAAAAGTGGTCTCTTAAATGCGCCAACCGGAAGTGGGAAGACCTATGCCATTTGGCTGGGCTGTGTATTGGCGGCCTTGCAAAACTCTTCCAAAACCACCGGTTTGCAAGTGCTTTGGGTCACTCCCTTGCGCGCGTTGGCCAAGGATATTCGCAATGCCATGCAAATGGCCAGTAATGAAATGGGACTGCACTGGCAGGTTGGTTTGCGTACGGGAGACACTTCTACCAAAGAGCGGCAAAATCAAATGAAAACTATGCCTCAGGCTTTGGTTACCACTCCGGAGAGCATTCATGTACTGTTGGCTCAAAAAGATGCTCCCAAACTCTTCAAAAATTTAAAAACCATTGTGGTAGACGAATGGCACGAATTGGTAGGAAGCAAACGCGGGGTACAAATGGAGCTTGCCCTAGCCTATTTCAGACACCTGAACCATAAACCCATCCAAACCTGGGCCGTTTCTGCAACCATTGGCAATCTTGAAGAAGCCACACAGGTGCTTTTGGGCGATCAGTTCAGAGATTGCGCCATTATTAAAGCTGATATAGACAAAAAAATTGAGGTAGAAACATTGCTACCCGACCATGTAGACACCCTTCCGTGGACGGGACACCTGGGGTTGAACATGCTCCCAAGAATACTACCCATATTGGAGGCCAATACTTCTACGCTTCTCTTCACCAATGTACGGTCGCAAACAGAGATTTGGTACCAGAAAATGATGGATCAGGCACCGGAGCTAGCCGGACTGGTGGCCATGCATCATGGGTCGCTCGATCTGGCTGTGAGACAGTGGGTAGAAGAGGCACTGCATGCCGGAAAGTTAAAGTGTGTGGTTTGTACCTCCTCGCTCGATCTTGGGGTAGATTTCCGGCCGGTAGACATGGTTATTCAGGTTGGAGGCCCCAAAGGTGTGGCACGTTTTTTCCAGCGGGCCGGCCGTAGCGGCCACCGCCCGGGAGCTACCAGTAAAATCTATTTTCTACCTACACATTCGCTTGAACTAATAGAAGCCGCAGTACTCAAAGAAGCCATTGAGCAAGAGCAGTTTGAAAGCCGCATGCCATTGCTCAACTGCTATGATGTGTTGGTTCAATACCTGGTAACACTAGCCGTGGGGCCGGGTTTTTACCCCGAAGAAATACACCGTCAGATCAAAAGCACCCACGCCTACAAGGGGCTCACAGATAAAGAATGGGCATGGTGCCTGGAATTTATAACCACGGGAGGGCATTCGCTCAGTGCCTACGATGAGTTCGCCAAGGTGGAAATAATGCCTGACGGACTTTATAAGGTAAGCGACAGGAGAACAGCCATGCGGCACCGGCTTTCTATGGGTACCATTGTGGGAGACCCGGTAGTAAAAGTTAAATACCTATCGGGAGCTTATATCGGAACGGTGGAAGAAAGCTTTATTTCCTCACTCAAAATAGGTGACACGTTTTGGTTTGCGGGCATTAATCTGGAGTTGGTCAGATTCAAAGACCTCACTGCCCATGTGCGTAAATCGAAGAAGAAAACCGGCCCCATTCCTCGTTGGGGAGGTGGAAAAGCCTCATTCACATCGCTACTCTCCAATCAACTCCGAAAGAAAATCCATGATGCTTCCGTGGGAAAATTCGAAGGCCCCGAGATGAACTGCATAAAGCCATTGTTGGAGAAACAAGGCAAGCTTTCGGCTATTCCAAGGCAGAATGAGCTACTCATTGAGCAAATAAAGTCTGATGAAGGTACTCACATCTATATCTACCCGTTTGAGGGGAAGTATGTCCACGAGGTATTGGCTGCCCTTACGGCATACCGCATTTCAGTAAGTCAACCCATTTCTTTTTCAATTGCTTCTAATGACTATGGTTTCGAATTGCTTACCGATCAAGATATTGAAATAGAAGACTTTCTGGAGCTAGACCTGTTTTCTATGGAGTATTTGCTGGAAGACATTAAGGCCAGTATTAACAACACAGAAATGGCCAAGCGCAAATTCAGGGACATTGCCACTATAGCAGGACTGATTTTTCAGGGTTTTCCAGGCAAAGGCATGTCATTTAAACATTTACAGGCCTCTTCTACCATGATTTACAAAGTGTTTGAAGACTACGACCCCAACAACCTGTTGCTCAAACAGGCCGATGAAGAAGTGCTGAGCCTGCAGTTCGAGCGCTCCAGACTTACCGAATCATTACGCCTTATTAACCAGCAAAAAATAATTGTAAGAAAGCTGCGAAAGCCCACTCCATTCTGCTTTCCAATTATGGTAGACCGCCTGCGCGAAAAATTCACCACAGAAATGCTCTCCGAACGAATTGCAAGGATGCAACTGGAATTTACCGGTTAGGCTTATTCAAAAATCTGGTCAATTTTTATATTTCTATTGTCTTTGGTCATGGTCAGTATCTCATTGCCAAAAGACTTATATACAGAAGTAGCCCCTCTCACTCCTTTCCCAAAGGCTTTTACTCCAATTCTGGCCAGGGCACCAATAATTCCCGTAATAGATCCTTCAGTAACCATATCTTCAGCCATTATCTTCACATTATTCATGCAAAAATCGGCCAATTCCTGACCATCGGAAATAAACACCCAGTTGTTATTATCTGACAGGAACATTTCTCTTCCCCTTGCGCTGTAAAGTCCGGCATGAAGATTCTTTCGGAACTCATCCATGTTACGCACTTTCACTTTTGAAATAATTTCAATAGCCTTATTGTATTGTTCCTTGAAGTCAGACTGACTAAAGTCCAACACCTTTTCCAGAAACTTGGCTTTATCATTTTGCTGCAAAGCCACATTGAGTATGGAAGGAATCTCAAAACCGCTCATCTGTAAAATGTGTTGGTTTTGCTTACCTAACCACACGGTATACATACCTTCTTCCAATAACCGATGGTAATTGGGTTCCTGGCCATGCTCTTGAGGTATACGGCTTAAAATCTCACCGCGAAGACTATCAGGCTCGTAATGACAGTCTTCCAGCATATTTTCCTGGGTAAGGTAAATACTCTTGTATTCACTCAACTTTATGCGAAAAAGCGTAAAGAAAAGCCCATACTCATCGGCACTGAACTTTCCGTTTTCAACCCAGTGTTTCACTTTGCTCAACACCTTTTCATGTTGATATATGGCCGCATAGAATCGCCTGCCGGTAACCTGCTTATCTTCTAAAAGATCGGCCAGAGCATCTTGGGGAGGAAGTTGAATTTGCACCGGTTTAAAAAGGTATTTCTCAATATTGCTGAGACCACCCCCAAATGGGCCACCTTTCCTGAAATCACTTAGCAAACCATCGACACAGTCTTGAAAGTAGTTGGCTGCATCATTTATACTCTTGTGAGTGAGCTTTGACTCCTGCTCTGTTTCCAGTGTAATGGGATTCAGTCTTTCACGCAACCTATCGCTCAACGACTTATCCAGGTTTTTGGCTATACCTTCAAAGGCACTTTCCATAAGCATGGCGTTTTTCGCCCTTACTTTACCATCGTAACTCACTCCATCGCGGGTCATTAGATGATAACAGAGACGAAGGGCTGAGTAACGATTGGTTCCATTGTCGCGAGACCACTCATGAGAGGGATATGCCAATGCCTCCAGGCCCCTGATCAACTCACTGGTGTCTTGTAGTATGGTGTTGTTTATTGTTTTGCTCATGGTTCTGCTTTATGGCATTAAAAGAAGCCGGCAAACCTCTGTTTCCCGCTCACTACACTGCCCGGTCATGACAATCGGTATACTATTTTCGGAAACAAAGGCCATGCATTTGGTCTTCCAGAGACTTTAAGTTAAAAAGTAAAAGGGATGCCGCCAATCCGTTCACGGATTAACAACATCCCTTTGATCAACAAGTGTTTATACAGCTTACCTCTTTAACTCGAGTGCCATTCCGTTTTTCATTACCAGATGTTCAATAAAGAACTCCATCATTCGCTCCGAGTCCATGGCTGTGTGTCCCTGATCCGGGCCAATTTGCACCTCAAAGCTCTTTCTGGCTTTCTGCAAAGCATCAATAAAAGCAAGAGAATTTTGCGGGTGTACATTGTTATCGCTGGTACCAAAGAAAATCATAATTTCTCCCTGCAGCTTATCGGCCTGATTCATCAAACTGAATTTTTCATAGCCTTCCAGGTTATTTTCCAGCAAGTTCATGTAACGCTCGGTGTAAATATTGTCGTAATATCTCCAGTCGGTTACGGCCGAGTTGGCCACTGCTGCGTGGAACACATCAGGATGTCTCAGCAAACAGGTAGCTGCAGTTGTTCCACCGTAGGAAGTGCCATATACACCCACTCTGTTTTTGTCGAAATAGGGTCGGTTATAAAGTGATTTTATACCTTCTGCAAAATCGTCCATTTCTACCTGACCAAGCTTGCCATATATTTCATCGAGCATTCGCTTGCCACGCCCTCTCACGTTTCTACCATCAACATCTACCACCAGAAATCCATATTCAGTAAGTGGGTTTGGCAAGGTAAAGGTTTCTCTAAACTCGTTGGTAGCCGGCCCTCCGTAGTTGGCCAAGATTAGTGGGTACTTCTTATTGGGATCGAAGTTTGACGGAAAATGAAGCAAACCGTGCAGTTCAGTTTTCCCATCGGCTGCGGTAAAGGTGAATGCCTCTACTTTTTTGAATCCAAGTTGCTCAAACTTGCTAATATCGCTCTTAGCCAATTCGGCCACCACTTTGCCTTTGCTGTCTACCAAATTGGTAAAGGGAGGAATATTGTGTGTTTGGGCAATATCGATAAAGTACTTACCGTCAGGCGAAATAGTGACGGAATGATTGTATGCCGGATCGGTAAGGCGGGTATCTTTGGTACCATCCAGTCTCACTCTGTGCAGTTGCATTTTCATATGGTTTTCACCACTTCTTGCCATGTAGTAGAGCTCTCCCTTCTTCTCGTCAACCATTTCTATTCCGGCTACTTCAAAGGGGTGTTGGGTCAGAGTTGCCTCCAAAGTACCATCAATATTATAGAGGTAATAGTTATTGAAGCCGGTTCTTTCCGAAGCCCAGATAAAACGCTTACCATCTTTTAACCACCGCATTTCCGGTGTATTCTTGGTAAAGCTGGGCAACCACTCTTCTCTTACCACAGTGCGGCTTTTACCGGTTACCGGATCGGCCGCTCTAAGCTCCATAATATCTTGCTTTCTGTTGGTGCTGTGAAAAAGCAACTCCTTACCATCGGGAGTCCACTCCACACCATAGAGATAAGTTCCTAAAGGCCCGTCTTCAAAAGACTTTCCGCCTCGGGTATCGAGAAGAGTAGTTTTCTTGGTTTCAAGGTCGTATACCATTAGGTCTACCGGAAGATTGGGCTCACCTACTTTAGGGTATGACATTACTTCCAGTGAATCGTACAATTTGAGCTGATCCAGCAAAACGTAATACTGCTTCGCGCCTTGCTCATTGAATCGGTAGAAGGCCACTTTTTTACTATCGGGCGACCACCACATAGCGGTATTTTGCCCTAGTTCTTCACCATACACCCAGGTGGCAATACCGTACTTTAATTTATTTTCCATGTTGCCATCGGTAGTAATGGCCTGCACATTGCTGCCATCGGCATTACTGATGTACATGTTTCTATTTTTATGGAATGCTTTTAATTGCCCATTGGGCGAATCGGCCGATGCGTACTGACGACCTCTGGCCGGACGGTTCCAGGCTCTTCTTTCCGGTCTTGGAGGAGTCCCTAAATCTTCGGTAGTTTTCTTCTTTACATCGTACTTCCAAAGCTTACCATCCTTCACATACTGAAAGCTGGTGCCATCGTCACTCCAATTGGCAGAAATGGTTCCGTAGTCTACCGAACCGCGCAGCTGTGGTGCCATTTTCTGATACTGCTCGTATCCTGGCATATTTTTGAGCTTGTCTTGCGCCTGCCCGTTGTGGGCGAAAATCAGCGTTAACAAACCCGATAGGAATAAGACCTTTTTCATATAGATAGTTTTCGTTTTTAATCTTCTTCAATACTAACACATTCAACCTTAAAAAAACAGTTGAAATCTAGGAGCGGCCATAAGTTCTGCAATTTGAGACCCGGGATTTATGATTTGTAGGCCGGAGCTTGCAATTTGGCATTTGAGGTTTGAGATTTACGGCCGGACACAAAAGAACTGATGCTCAAAACACTGAAATTACTCGCTATACTGGAAGGTGTCTCCTACCTTCTGCTCTTAGGAATTTGTATGCCCCTTAAATACTGGTTCAACATACCTGAACCCACCTACCCGGTTGGCCTGGCTCATGGAGTGCTTTTCGTGCTTTATTGCTCTTTTGTAATGTTTGTGGGGCGCAAAGAAGCGTGGACCATGTGGAAGACTTTTCTGGCGCTTATTGCCTCGCTTTTACCTTTTGGAACCTTTATAGCCGATAAAAAGCTCTTTACACCTCAGGCTGAAAGCAAATAAATTAGAAAGTCTCAAACCCTTTTATGCTCCCTTAGTTTGTCTCATGTAAACTATTCTATGCGACATCTATTTTTTCTGTTGATGCTATGGGTGGGCCTGCCTCTGTCGGCCTATCAAAATAAAGGCAACCTCTCCGGATATGTGACCGATGCCAAAACCGGAGAATCTATACCCGGAGCCACGGTGCAGGTGCTCGAATTACAAACCGGAGCCATTACCAATGCGGAGGGTTTTTACACCCTGGAAAACTTACCTACAAAAACTTTTACACTGCAAGTTTCTTTCGTAGGGTACGAAACGCAAACCAAATTCAACATAGTAATTCGTTCGGGAGGAAATCCGGACGTGAATTTTGAACTAAAAGAAACCATCTCAGAATTGGGCCAGGTAGTAGTAATGGCCAACCCGTTTCAGAAAATTGAAGAGACTCCCCTTTCTATCCAAAAGCTCTCGCGGGAAGAAATTGCTACTTATCCGGGCGGAAATAATGACATAGCAAAGGTTGTACAATCTCTGCCCGGAGTATCGGGTTCGGTTGGTGGTTTTAGAAACGACATCATTATTCGCGGTGGAGCACCCAATGAAAATGTTTATTATTTAGATGGAATTGAAATTCCGAACATCAATCACTTTGCAACCCAAGGCAGTGCCGGTGGCCCGGTTGGTCTGCTCAATGTAAGCTTCTTTGAGGGAGTGACACTTTCTACTTCGGCCTTTGCTGCGCAATATGACAATGCTCTGTCCGGTGTTCTTCAGTTCGATCAGAGAAACGGAAACAACAGGGAGTTCAGAACAAACTTTAGGCTTAGCAGCAGCGAAAGTGCCTTAACCTTTGAGGGGCCATTATTTAAAGGCGAAAACGAGACTTCTAAAACTTCCTTCATAGCTTCTGCCAGAAGGTCTTACCTGCAATTTCTTTTCCAGGCTCTGGACCTTCCTTTTTTACCCGACTATTGGGACTACCAGTATAAACTGACTCATGCTGTAGATGAGTACAATGAAATCATCATTACCGGAGTGGGGTCAGTTGATGATTTCAGTATTAACGTGCCCGATGAATATGATGAAGAACAACAGGCCACGCTAGACCAGGTACCGGTGATTAAACAACAAACCAATACCATTGGTGTAAGCTGGAAACGAAGAAACAAATACGGCAAAGGGTTTAGCACGTTTTCATTGAGTAACAATAGATTGAGTAATGACTTTAGAAGGTTCGAAAACAATGAGAACCAAACGGGACTTTACCTGCAAAATTTATCGACCGAATCCGAAACTAAATTTAGGTATAACAGCACCCGTTTTAAAGGAAATTGGACCTTGGTAAGCTCTGCCGGCTTGCAATTTGTGAGCTACGAAAACAATAGCTTAGACTTAGTGAACAATAACAATTTCGAGAACCAAATATCCTTCACTAAGTACGGAGTCTCTTTTCAAGCTTCTTCCACTTCACCTGACGATCGTTTAAAATACTCGCTCGGAATTAGAGTAGATGGCAACAGTTTTACTGAGTCCGGCAATGACTTTTGGCAAACCCTAAGCCCCAGGGCATCTGCCAGCTACACTTTCGATGCTCTAAAGAAATGGTCGGTAAATGCCTCGCTGGGCAGATACTATAAAATTCCGCCTTACACCATTTTGGGTTATAGTCAGGCAGGTTCACTCGTCAATAAAAATACGGAGTATATCCGAAGCAACCATGCGGTATTGGGGCTCGAGTATTTACTAAACCCATCTTCACGATTTACTCTGGAAGGCTTTTATAAAAAATACGACAACTACCCCGTGTCCCTTGAACAAAGGGTGTCGCTCGCCAATTTAGGTGGCGATTTTTCGGTGTTAGGAAATGAAAATGTGAGCAGTACTGGTGAAGGAAGAACCTATGGAATGGAATTTCTTTATCAGAAAAAGTTTACCAATAACTATTATGCCATACTGGCCTATACCTGGTACAAGAGCGAGTTTACGGGGCTCGATGGTGTTTACAGGCCAAGTGCTTGGGACAGTAACCATCTGCTCACTTTTACGGGAGGCTACAAGTTTGGCAACAACTGGGAATTAAGCGCCAGAATGCGCTACCTGGGTAGCACTCCTTACGCTCCCGTAGACAGGAATGCTACTCTGGAAAACTATCCGGCCATAATCAAAGACTATGACCAACTGGGCTCAGTAAGACTCAATTCCTTCAATCAAACCGACATTCGTATTGACAAAAAATGGAACTTCAGCCGGTGGACCTTCAATGTATTTCTAGAACTGCAAAACGCATTTGGCCAAGATATTCCCAATGAACCGGAGTATGGTCTGAACAGAGATACTCAGGGAAATATAACCACTCCCCGGCAACTGGTGCTTATTGAAGGCATAGACAATTCGAGTATTCTACCCTCGTTAGGAATCGTAATCGATTTTTGAGTTAGTTAAGACTTCACTTTTGTCCACACCACAGTGCGGCCAAACATAGAAAGGCCAATATAGCCTCGCACTTCCAGCTTGTTGCCTTTCAGTTTCATACGGCAATCGTAGGTCTTGCCATTGTTGGGGTCATAAATTTCGCCATCTTCCCACACGCCATCCTCGAACACAAAACCTTTTACCAGGTCCAAGCCCAAAACAGGGCGTTTGCGAAGTTCTTCTTTCGGGTTTTCAGTATCGAGCTTTGGTGTACCATCCGGGTTATTGGGCTCTTTGAGCCAAACAATTTTGCCATGGTACTTACCTTCTTTTTTATAGATCTCTATTTTGGCCATTCCGTCATCGGTAAGCCAAAAGCCCAAAACATCGTCAGCCGACTGAGCCTGAACGGAGTTGGACATAACAGTCAAAAGTGTGAGCAATAGAATGGAGTATTTCATAATGGTGTTCATATCTTTAAGACTTGTTTTTCACACAAAACGCAGAGCCTTGCGAATTGTTGACCAATGGTGCATGAGTTATTAGGACAAAGATTGGTATTGATTCCCGAAAAAGGAATATTCTGGGCAGATAAAAAGTATCTGATTCTAGCCGATCTGCACCTGGGCAAAGCGGGGCATTTTCGCAAATCGGGTATTCCTGTCTCTGACCTTATTCATACCAGAGATATTCATCTGCTAGACCAGCTTATTGCGCGCTTTGCTCCGGAGCAGGTCATTTTTCTGGGCGACCTCTTTCATTCAGACCACAACCAGGGCTGGGAGGTTTTTAGACGTTGGATGAAGAGCAAGGCTCCTTTGCAGTTCAGCTTGGTACTGGGCAATCATGATGTACTCGATGCTCGTAACTACCAAATCCCTAACCTTCAGGTGAGTGAAACACTTTGCATTCCGCCTTTTCATCTGAGCCATATTCCTGAAGAAACTGAACTCTATAATCTGGCCGGACACATTCATCCGGCAGTAAAGCTCTACGGCAAAGGGCGTCAGTCACTGCGTCTCCCCTGCTTTTACTTTGGCGGACGCAACGGCCTGCTGCCTGCCTTTGGCCACTTTACTGGTACGGCCAAAATAAATATTAAAAAAGACGATGCGGTTTATGCCATTGCCGACAAGCAGGTGGTTCGGGTCAATTAAAACGCGTAGAACAGGCAACAATCGGCACAAAAGACTCCGTATATACAAGCCTTCCGTACCGATTTAAATTGCCCGTTTGCAAAATTGAAGAGATTGCAGCTTATGGACCGGAAGCACCTTAGTTACCCATTAGTGATTCGGCCATTGCATTGGCTACTTCTATAGTTGATGGTGCCGAAAACGGCTTTTTAAATTCTTTGAGCCAGTATATAATATGATGGAGCCTATCATTGCCTATAAAGTGCGTTGTTGCAGGCAAAACACATAAATTAGACATTGGCAATGCCTCAAATATCTCCATGGTATGCTGCATGCGCACAGCATCCCGGTCGCCTACCATAAGCATTACAGGAACATTGATTTTCCGAAGACTATCCATCGGTATTTCCTTTTGGTTTACCATAAGTGCCAGATGCTTTTTAGTAGTGGCATCAGGTATTTGTTGGTAATTGCTCATCATAGCCACAAGCTCCGGTTTTAGTCCGGACAACCGGGTGTTGGCTCCTGAAATCAACATTCTATCCACTTCAGAGGTATATCTGTAACCAATAATTAAACCTAGAATACCACCATCACTATGCCCCCAGATGCTGTATTTCTTGTGTGCCAAAACTTTCATTACTGCGTGTACATCTTCAGCCATTTGGAAGTAGTCTAAATCTCCATCCGGACAGCCACTACGACCATGGCATCTGCTATCAATAGCAATTACCTGGTAGTGCTCCAGCAACGATGGAATCATCGCGTATTTCCCTTCTACCGAACCTCCATTGCCATGAAGGATTAACAATGGATCGCCCTCTCCGAATATTTCATAATTGAGATTACCCCAATCCATTTTTAATGAAAATCGCTTTCCGGTTACACCTCCTGCTAATTCGATTTTCGTTTGAGCCTGTGCTGCGAACATCAGAGAGAACATAAGCCATATTAGTCCTTGTTTTTTCATACGCGAATTTTAAGTTTATACAAACGTACAAGAGAGCTCAGCTAAAAAATTGTAAGAATCAGACAAAATGATACTCATTGAAGAACGACCGAAACTCCCCGCTGTCTCCAAATACGTTGACAGGTATCAGTTCTTTATCATTAGTGAGCCGGCATTTCTTAAAACCATACCCAATGCGAAGATTGAATGCTATTTTGTCAAAAAGGGAGGGTTTCACCAGTGGGATGTTGACTCCGAATCATTTATTTGGGCGGGAAGCTCCGGTATTCTGCCAGCTACCAATCAGGCTTCATTCTACCACATACCCTCCTGTCTTGTTTGTTTGAATATTAAACTGAATCTGAACATTCTCGGGCTTTCATTGTTCAGTGGCCTGCTTACCAATTGGCAGAGTTTTGATACTTCTAAGCTGATTCCACCAACCGCCCGGGAAAATATTCTCTCCGAACTATCGGAAAGCAATACTGCCATTCAGGTTGATGCACTTGATAGCACCATCGGCCATTCGCTGGATAAATTTTCGGTTGACGAAAAAATAGACCGGGTTGTAAGTCTTATAGAAAGCAGCATAACAGGCAAATTTAAAGTGGCCGAACTTGCGGATAGCATGCATATGTCCGAAAAGTCGATGGAAAGATGGATTCGGAAGGAATTTAATCTTGCCCCCAAAGAGCTGTGGCAAGTCATTCGGTTCCAAAACGCCTCTCGCAAGCTAAAAAACCGACCTAACATGAAGTTTATTGATGCGCTTGAATTCGGTTATTATGATCAATCACACTTCATTAAAGAGTGCCGAAAAATGACCAGCTACTCCCCAAAAGAGCTCTTTTCGAAAATGAAACTACCTACCAACGACATAGTCTTCGAATAACTACCCCACCACAACTCATCCTTCAGCTATGCGGTCCACTTCCTTATACCATTCCTCATTAAAGAAAAGACCAAACATCAGAATTTGATAGGATAAAGAGGTAAGACATTTTATTTATGCCTCTCGTTCAAAAACATAAAATACGCACAATGAATCAAAGTTCCAGTTCCCTTGAAGCCGGTGATTTATTAACCCAGGGTACTCCGTTTATAACCGACACTCCAAATAACAGAGCAAGAAGAATTGTCATAGGTATTGAAAAAGCAATACCTAAAGTTGGCGGAATAGCTGCGTCTATAACCTCCCTGCTATGGCCAAAAGACCCTAACAAAATAAACATCTGGGACCTGATTAAAGAACAGGTGTATGAAGCTATCGACAAAGCCATACTTGACCAAGAGCTCTTTGAACGCAAAAATGAATTGAATGCTCTCATGAGACAAGTAGCTCAGTACTCTCCAAACAAAGGGTTAAGAGAAAATTCTCAGGTGTTAACGGTGGCCTTAGGGCAGGCCGTAAGCCTCGAATCTAAACTAACAGACAGCAAAAACAGAATTCATTTAGTCCCTATAATCTCTATACTCTCCCACATACACCTGGCCATACTAAGAGAAAGGCTCACCCACGGATTAGATCTGTATGAACCAGAAGCCAATAAGCAAAAAAGCTCGGTCGTAGAATGGTACAACGATCTGACCGCATGTTACAAGCGCTATAAGGAATATTTTACTACGGTTGAAAAGGAATGGTCAGACTGGAGGAAATCTACTCTTAGCGTAGAAGTGAAGGACTCCCGTAATGGCAAAGTAACGGACAGCTTTTTAAAAAGAACTTATGACTATAAGTTAGAAAAGAATCCAAAGCAAGTAGACATGGAGTCTTTGTGCCGGTCCACATACCATCGGGTATACAGATCAAGCCAGGCAGAAATAGCCAGCTATCTGGCTTTGACCTTTTCACTTAACAGATATTTACCCGACCCCGACCGTTTCGACATTGACCTGTCTCTTGACGAACTGGGCTACAATGGGAAAATTAAAAACCCACCAGTCTACAGCATCAATCCTAAGTCAGAAATCATTGAGGGCTATGACCATTTATGGATAGGCGTTGTTGATAAAAGCACTGTCCACCCGGACCCCACTACGAGAGATGAAGCCATGTATGTGGTTAGGGAAAAAGATATGGTGGTTGATGAAATGATCGGACTCAATCTGGCCAAAGAAGAGGCCAACCGTACCGTTGTCGGTTTTCAGCCTCTGTTTAAAAACCATGAGGAACCCGTATATGAGCATTTCAAATTCAAAGAACTCAATATTCATTTTGAACTTCCCGAGGTAACAGAAGACATGGAAGAAGCTCCGTATATCTGTGGATTACTGTTTGATAGTTATGGCCTTTTCTACAATCATTGTGACGTACTGTATTGGGATGGTGCGGAGTTTCTCCGAACAAATCTGATTAATACCAATCTGGAAGGAGCCAATGAAGTTGACTTCCTCTTACACGCAGGCCCTTGTTATCAAATAAAGGCTATACTTGGCAAAGAAAGTTCTGAAGTCATTAACTTCCCGGCATTCAAGGTATATCTGGAATACAGGGAGCCGCCTTTGCGGGCAAGTGGCATTCACTAATTGCAGAGCATGGCTAATTGCTAAATATGGTCTACCCCCCCTACCTCTAATTGGCAGCAATTAGCCATTAAAACCACTACGGTTCCATACAGGATTGAAAAAGAAGGCTCTTGATTAATCCTCACTATAGATCAATGACTGATTTACCAATGAGCAGTTCACCCCTTGCCCTATTCAACAATATTAACATCTTCCCTCAGTTACCCTTATGAATTAATTACTATTTTTGATCGAAAATCACTGTCCTTGGCTAGAGAACCTAAAAAACACAAACGCAAGAAAAAATTAGGAGCTTATCACTATGTAAGCGTGGTATTTAGCGCAAGTCTTGCCCTTTTTGTGATTGGTTTGTTTGGCATTATGGTGCTACAAGCCAACCGTCTCACCTCCATTATAAAGCAAAACATTGAGCTGCAGGTATATTTAAACAAAGACCTGTCTAACAGCCAGAGAAACCGGATTCAGAGCGAATTAACCTCTAGTAGCTACATTCTGAAAGAAGATGGTGTTACACCCATAACTTTTATTTCTAAAGAAGAAGCAGCCGCTAAATTCATTGAAGAAACTGGAGAAGACTTCTCCGAATTTCTGGGCGAAAACCCGCTACGCGATGCCTACACACTAAAGGTTGCGCAAGAGTACCAAACCAATGCACAGTTAGACAGTATTGCTCAGCAAATTGAAGGTATAAGTGGCGTATATGAAGTCACATATGTTAAAAACCTGGTAGACTCTATAAACAGCAACCTGGCCAAGCTTAGTCTCATACTGGCCGGGCTAGCCGCTCTGCTAATTATTATTGTGGTATTACTAATTAACAACTCCATTAAGTTAGCCCTGTTTTCTCAACGCTTTCTTATTAGAAGCATGCAGCTGGTGGGCGCAAAAGGAGGGTTTATTAAGCGGCCATTCCTAAGCAGAGCCCTTATGCATGGAGCCATTGCCGGACTCATTGCTTCCGGTCTACTATTTGGTCTTAAGCAATTCGCCAATGCCAGAATTGAAGGGCTTGAACAACTGCAACAGCAAGAACTTATTTTAGCTCTTTATGGCATTCTGATTATTTTAGGCGCTCTAATAGCCTATTTCAGCACACTAAGGGCCATGAACAAATATTTAAGAATGTCTTTAGACGAACTATATTGATATGTCTGATAAGAAAAAAAGTCAATTCGCATTTAGCAAAGAAAATTATAAATGGATGCTCATAGGTCTGGGCACACTGTTACTGGGCTTCATCATTATGTCGCTCGATAAAGAACCGCATGGTCAGGGCTTCCTTGGTCTAACTCTGGGGCCCATTATTATAGTAGCCGGTTTCATCATTGAATTCTTCGCCATTTTCAAAAAATCGAAATAATGTCTTGGTTCGAAGCCGTTATTCTGGGCATCGTTCAGGGGCTTACAGAATTTTTGCCGGTAAGTAGTAGTGGTCATCTGGAGCTTACAAAAGCCCTTTTTGGAGACAATAGCCTACCTGAAGAAAGCCTGATGATGACCGTGGTCCTACATGCCGCCACTGCCCTTAGTACCATGGTTATTTTCAGAAAAGACATAGCCGAAATAGTAACCGGTTTGCTTCGTTTTCGCAACAATGAAGAATTTCGGTTCTCAGTAAAGATTGTACTCTCAATGGTTCCGGCTGCCTTGGTGGGCGTGCTGTTCGAAGACCATATTGAGCAATTCTTTGGTGGGCAAATTCTTCTCGTAGGCTGCATGCTATTGATTACGGCAGCCCTGCTCTTTTTGGCCGATAAAGCCAGAAATACGCTCAATCCGGTATCGTATAAAAATGCATTTATCATTGGTATAGCTCAAGCCATTGCCATATTACCGGGCATTTCGCGTTCCGGAGCCACCATTTCTACCTCCGTTATTCTGGGAGTAGACAGGCAAAAAGCCGCTCGGTTCTCCTTTCTCATGGTAGTGCCGCTTATTTTAGGCAAAATGGCCAAAGACATTATAAGTGGCGATTTGGGTGCCAGCGAAACAAATACCTCGCTTCTAATGATAGGTTTTGTGGCCGCTTTTGTGTCAGGTCTTGTTGCCTGCCAGTGGATGATTGCCCTAGTTAAGCGCAGCCAACTTAAGTATTTCAGCTACTACTGTGTTTTGGTAGGGCTAGTTGCCATTGTTTATTCCCTTATTTAATGCTCAATTTAGATCCGGAACTCTCCAAACAGGAAAACTTTCTGGCCGGACAGGTCCTGCTTATCGATAAACCACTGGAATGGACTTCGTTCGATGTGGTGAAAAAAGTGAGAAACAACATCCGAATTAAAAAAGTGGGGCATGCCGGTACATTAGACCCACTGGCCACCGGACTTCTCATTATTTGCACCGGCAAAAAGACCAAGCAAATTGAGCAGTTCATGGGGCAGGAAAAAGAATACACCGGCACATTTACGCTCGGACAAACCACCCCTACTTACGATCTGGAAAGTGCCCCATCCGTGGCCGTTCAAACCTCACACCTCACTATTACGGATCTGGAGAGTGCAAGAGACCAGTTTCTTGGCACCATCAATCAGGTACCCCCTATTCATTCGGCCATTAAGGTAGATGGTAAAAGAGTGTATGAGTTGGCTCGCAAAGGAGAAGATATTCAACTCAAATCCAGGCAGGTTGTCATTTCCGAATTTGAGCTCACCAAAGTAGATTTGCCAACGGTAGAGTTTAGAGTAGTATGCTCCAAAGGCACCTATATAAGAAGCCTTGCCAACGACTTTGGAGAGGCCCTGGGTGTAGGCGCTCACCTTAGTAGCCTAAGAAGAACGCGAATAGGTCAGTTTAGCGTAGAAAATGCTCATCAACTCGACCAACTGGTTGATTATTTAAAACAACTCACATGAAAATTCATCTGGGTACAGAAGCCATTGAGGAAATCAAGAATGCTGTAGTAACAGCAGGCACATTCGATGGTGTACACCTGGGTCATCAAAAAATACTCGCACGATTAAGAGAGGAGGCTAACCGGCTCAACGGAGAAACCGTGCTCATTACCTATTGGCCACACCCAAGGTTAGTCTTAAAACCTTGGGATCATTCATTGCAATTGCTTTCTACTTTTCCAGAAAAAGCCAATCTGCTCGAACAGCACGGGGTAGACCACCTGATAAAAATACCTTTCACTCAGGAGTTCTCTCAAATGAGTCCGGAAGAATACGTTCGGGTGATACTCCATGAACGAATAGGCACAAAAAAAATAATAATCGGCTATGACCATCGCTTTGGGAAAGACCGCAGTGGAGGCCTGGAAGAGCTACACCGGTTCGCCCCTAAGTATGACTTTGAGGTAGAAGAAATACCCCGACAAGACATAGACGAAATTGGAATAAGCTCCACCAAAATACGCAGGGCTCTGGAAGTAGGCGATGTACACCTGGCCACCAACCTTTTGGGCCGAACCTATACGCTATCCGGTCGGGTGGTGCACGGCAACAAAATAGGCCGCTCGTTGGGGTATCCTACTGCCAACATTCAGGTAAAAGAAAACTATAAGCTAGTTCCGGCCGATGGAATATATGCCGTGCGCGTATGCATCGAATACCAAAAATACAATGGCATGCTCAACATCGGGCAACGCCCCACCATTGGCGGAGACCATAAAACCATTGAAGTAAACATTTTTGACTTCGATGAGGACATCTATGAAAGCGAGATTGCCATTGAATTTGTAGATTTGATTCGGAAGGAAATTAAGTTCAGCTCGCTCGATGCACTCAAAGCACAGCTAAAAACCGATAAAGAGGCAGTGAGCCAGCGCCTAAGTAAACTATAAACTCATCACTATGATCAACAAGGTTGTCAACAATGCCGATGAAGCCATTGCC
Organism: Roseivirga sp. UBA1976; assembly: GCF_002336325.1. NCBI lineage: Bacteria > Pseudomonadati > Bacteroidota > Cytophagia > Cytophagales > Roseivirgaceae > Roseivirga > Roseivirga sp. UBA1976. Next base: position 18,998 of record NZ_DDDQ01000137.1, read on the forward strand.
GACATTCCAGACAATGCCACACTCATGCTTGGAGGCTTTGGCCTGTGTGGTATTCCGGAAAACTGCATTGCTGCATTGGTAAAAAAGGGAGTAAAAGGACTCACCTGTATATCTAACAATGCCGGGGTCGATGATTTCGGTATCGGGCTCATGCTCAAGACCCGACAGGTTAAAAAAATGATCTCCTCCTATGTGGGAGAAAACGCAGAGTTTGAGCGACAGTTACTCTCCGGTGAGCTGGAGGTAGACCTTATTCCTCAGGGTACATTGGCCGAACGAATACGAGCCGGTGGAGCGGGCATACCTGCCTTTTATACTCCGGCAGGCTTTGGCACCGAGGTGGCCGAAGGCAAAGAGGTAAGAGAATTCAACGGAAAGATGTACCTGCTCGAATCGTGGCTGCAAGCCGATTTCGCAATTGTGAAAGCATGGAAAGGCGACAAGGCTGGCAATCTGATCTTTAAAGGAACAGCCAGAAACTTTAACCCCATGATGGCCACGGCCGGCAAAATTACCATTGCCGAAGTAGAAGAGCTCGTTGAGGTTGGAGAACTAGACCCCAACCACATCCATACCCCGGGTATTTTCGTTCAGCGAATCTTTCAGGGAGTTAATTATGAGAAACGAATTGAACAGAGAACCACAAAAATCAAATGATTTGATGATTGAATACCCCGAGAATCATACGATGCACTAAACAAGCACAGATGCAAACAGTTACAGAAAACCTAAAAGCAGCCCTTACGCTTTATAAAATCAGGAGGTCAGCAGAACCTCTCAATAACAAAAGCAGGCAGATTTTCTTAACTGGAAGCCCAAAGAGCAACGGTGTTAGTAGTTACAATTTTCGGAACGGGCACCAAGGTTCAGTACACTTTTCAGAAGTGCTTTCAACTGTCATCATACTCAGCAAATCATCAAATTGACACATCTTCAAATTTTCAAAACATGCCTCTAGACAAAATAGGAATAGCAAAACGCATAGCACAAGAAGTTCAAGACGGAACCTACATTAATTTAGGAATAGGCATTCCCACCTTAGTGGCTAATTTTATTCCCGAACACATCAATGTAGTGCTTCAATCAGAAAACGGTTTACTAGGCATTGGCCCTTTTCCGGAAGAAGAGGAAGTTGATGCCGACCTTATTAATGCCGGCAAGCAGACCGTTACCACCCTACCCGGCTCCTCCCTGTTCAGCTCAGCCGAAAGCTTCGCCATGATTCGTGGCGGGCACGTAGATCTTACCATACTGGGTGCCATGGAAGTATCTGAAAACGGAGACATAGCCAACTGGAAAATCCCGGGTAAAATGGTGAAAGGTATGGGGGGAGCCATGGATCTGGTGGCTTCTGCCGAAAACATTATTGTGGCTATGCAACACCGCAGCCGATCGGGCGAATCCAAGCTTCTGAAAGAATGCACACTACCCATTACCGGTATTCGCTGTGTAAAAAAGATAGTCACCGATTTAGCGGTACTGGATGTACTTCCTGAAGGTGGATTTAAACTCCTGGAAAGAGCCCCCGGTGTAAGTGTAGAAGAAATTAAAGAAGCCACCAGTGGCCGATTAATAATAGAAGGAGAAATTCCTGAAATGAAACGAAACTAATACAGAAACGCTACTATGAAAGAATCAGAAATCAAACTCAGAATAAAACTAGACAAAGACTCAATTCCTGAAACCATTACCTGGGACGCCACCGACAAAGACATACCCGGTGAGGAAGAAACCAAAGCATTTAATCTCGCCATTTGGGACCACAATACCATGAGCACCCTGCGCATAGACCTGTGGAACAAAGAAATGCCGGTAGATGAAATGAAAAGGTTTTACGTAGACTGCTTGGGCGGATTGGCGCAAAGCATACTCAACTCTACGGGCGATGAATTCATGTCTACCGCCATGAACAGGCTCTGCGACAAACTGGTAAAACATCTGGAGGAAGAATTGGGTCAAAACGGACAACAATAATTTCTTAGAAGTCAAAAATTCGCAGAAACAGCCAATACTCATATTGTTATGCATGACGAATAAATTTGATGCATTGGCTTTTTAAAGATCAAAAACATTGTATTTTTGGATTGATGCCTATGGTTTATATCTCAACTCCATAGGTCTTGCCAAACTTTATTTGTTTCAAAAACCTGAATATGAAGAATTTGAAGAAAATTTTTAAAGGCCTGATACCGGTCCTGCTTATCATGCAAACGATTACGGCAGTAGCGCAGGATCAAGTCAGAATTTCCGGCCGGGTAATAGACGATGCCAACGGGCAAACTCTTCCCGGGGTGAACATACGGGTCAAAGACCGGGTGGTTGGTACAATTACCAATGCACAAGGTGATTTTAACCTTACTGTCAATCAGGCAGCACCAATAACACTTATCTTTTCCTATGTAGGCTACACACCTCAGGAATTAGAAATCACACAATCCAACGTCACAGGTTTGGAGATACGCATGGTAGAGCAGGTAATCTTCGGGCAGGAAGTAGTAGTTTCGGCCTCCAGGATAGAAGAAAATATACTTACCTCTCCCGTATCCATCGAAAAACTCGACATTCTGGATATTCAGACAACGGCCGCCCCATCTTTTTACGAGGGTCTGGCCAACTTGAAAGGTATTGATTTCAGTACGCAAAGTTTAACCTTCAAATCCATCAACGCCAGAGGATTCGGAGCCAACGGCAACACCCGCTTCGTTCAACTGATAGATGGAATTGACAACCAGGCTCCTGGTCTAAACTTTGCCGTAGGTAACATTGTAGGAATCAACGATTTAGACCTTGAGTCTGCCGAATTGATACCCGGTGCTGCATCTGCGCTATATGGCCCCAATGCCATCAATGGTATATTGTTGCTCAACTCTAAAAACCCTTTTGATTATCAGGGCTTTAGTGCCTATATAAAAACCGGGTTAAACAATGTAGAATACAGCGACACCAATCAGCAACAAGAACTTTATCAGGATTATGGCTTCCGTTGGGCAAAAGCCTTCAACAACCGCCTGGCTTTTAAAGTAACCGGTTCTTATCTCACCGCCAGAGACTTTGTAGGACACGACACCAGAGACCAGGGACTTGCCACAGCCGGAGTAGTAGAGCGAGGAGCCGAGCAGAGAGGAAATAACCGTTTTTATGATGGTGTGAACGTATATGGAGACTTTGGAATTACCGTAGGCCAAATTGCCGACATTGCCATTGCCGGAGGAAACACTACCCTACCAGGCATCAGAACCCTGTTCCCTGATAATATTGATGGATATTTTACGCCTACCGGTTTTACCGAAAACTCGTTTGTAGACAACACCACCGAAAGCATTAAACTAGGTGGTGCCTTACACTATCGCCTCAACGATAAACTTGAACTATTCGGACAATTCAACTACGGTGCAGGAAGCACAGTTTACACTGCCAACGACCGTTTCGTTTTAGACGACTTCACTATTTCTACAGCCAAAGTAGAACTGAAAGGCTCTGAATTCTATGCCAGGGCTTATACCACACAAGAAAACTCAGGAGACAGCTACGCAGCCAACACGCTTGCTTCTCTAATCAACCAGGCCACTTACCTTGAGCCATACCTTACTGCTTTTGGTGGAGCTCGTTTGCAGGGAGCCGATATAGAAACCGCTCATGCCGCTGGTCGTCAGGCAGCCGATGCTGCCCAGCCGCAACCCGGTTCGGCTCAGTTCGACAATCTGGCCACTGCCCTAAGAGCTCGCTCAATAGCCGATGGCGGTGCCAAATTCCTCGATAAGTCAGGCTTATGGCATGTGGAAGGAAGCTGGGATTTAGGTGAGCGTATCGACTGGGCCGATGTAGTGGTTGGAGCCAACTGGAGAAGATACAGCCTTAACTCAGAAGGTACTCTCTTTGCTTTGGACAACAACGGAGAAGAAATAAGCTATAACGAATGGGGAGCATATACCCAGGTATCTAAAAGCTTTATGGATGACAACCTGAAACTTCAGGGTTCTTTGAGATACGATAAGAACGAAAACTTCGAAGGCCAGCTTTCTCCAAGAATTTCTGCTGTAGGTACAGTATCTGGTAACCACAACTTTAGAGGTTCTTTCCAAAGAGGTTTCCGAATTCCTACCACTCAAGATCAATTCATTGATCTGGATGTGGTAACCAGAAGACTTGTAGGTAGCAACAGCCTGCTTGTAAACCGCTATAACTTCTCTCCTCAGAATACCTACACTACAGAAAGTGTGCAAAGAGCCAGAGCAACCGGCAATACAGCCGACTTCGAACTCGAGTCGAGAGTAGACGATGAATTTAAAACAGAAAAAGTAAACACGTTCGAAGTAGGCTATAAAGGCCTTTTCATGGACGGGCGCCTGCTCATTGATGCTTATTACTATTACAGTCGTTATTCTGATTTCATAGCTGAAATCGACTTTACACAGGCTATTCCAAATGGCTTAACCGGAGCCAAAGTAAACGATAGCGATGCCGTGAGACAGCAGATTATAGACGGAAGTGTACGTACTCAACGTTTCGGTTTCGACATAAATGCCGATGGTAATGTAGAGTCTCAGGGCTGGGCATTGCAGGTAGACTATACCCTCAACGGTGGTTACTTCATTGGTGGTAACGTGGG
>NZ_DDDQ01000137.1:23924-25022 GCF_002336325.1 Roseivirga sp. UBA1976
AACGAACTTATTTCGCAAGCCGACCTGTTGGCTCAGGGTTTTAGAGCAGCCTATAATACACCCAAATACAGATACAACCTGAAAGTGGGTAATCGAAAAGTGACCGACAAGCTTGGTTTCCAAATAAACTACAGGTGGCAGCAAGCCTTCTTGTGGGAGTCTTCGTTTGGTGTGGGTATAATTCCTGATTTTGGCACTCTAGATGCCCAGGTGTCTTACAAAATTCCGGAATGGAAATCTACCTTTAAGCTGGGGGCCAGCAACATTCTGAACGAACGATACACCACTTCGTTTGGTAACCCCACAATTGGTAGTATCTACTACATCCAGTTTACTTTTGACGAATTCTTCAAATAATCATGATGAAAATGAAACGACTAAAAATATATTTATTAGCCATGTTGCCCTTGGCCTTTGTCACCTTCTCATGTGATGAAGAAGATGCCATACTCGAGCAACAACTTAAAGACAACCCGCTACCTGAAGCCCCTAGCGGTGACCCCGGAGTTTTAGACTTCTCCCAATATGTGGCCATTGGTAATTCACTGGCTGCAGGAGTAATGGATGGTGCCCTCTATACCGATGGGCAAAACCATTCGATCCCTGCCCTCCTGGCCGCACAGTTTCAAATTTCCGGAGTTGGTGGAGGAAGCTTTAACCAACCGGATATTAACTCTGTAAATGGATATAGCGGCCCGGGACCTGACGGTCAGCCGGGAACTAGTGATGATCAAGGAAGATTCCTGCTTAGTCTGGCACTGGCAAAACCGGTTCCCACTCCCGGAGAACTGCCTACTGCATACGGTGGCAACAAAGCAGAATTGAACAACTTTGGAGTGCCGGGCATGAGAATTACCGAGGTATTGAGCCCAAGCCTGGCCAATAACCCTTACTATGCCCGGTTTGCCTCTGCCCCGGGTACCAGCACAGTATTGGGCGATGCTCTGGCTACTTCACCAACTTTCTTTACTTACTGGCTCGGTAGCAACGATATACTACAGTATGCCATTGGTGGTGGTAGCAACGAATCGCTCATTACCAGCGCACAGGATTTTCAAGATGCCCTCTCACAGTCATTGGGTGCTTTGGTTCAGTCTG